>NZ_JAJDMI010000005.1:0-136876 GCF_020593505.1 Blautia sp. DFI.3.45 | reverse complement strand
AGCCCAGAATCGTTGAATTTTCAGCATTCTGGGCTTAAGTTGACCACATTGGGGTCGCACCCCTGTCGGGAAAATAAAGAAACAAAATATGTTTTAAAAGTCCTCTGAAGAAAGTATAAAAATCTAATCAGGTCACAGATTGGAATCCGCTCAGTCTGTGGCTTTTTAGTCATGAATAATTATGATTATAATTGACTTTAATCGCGTTTTTGTTATGTACGGTCAAGTTTAATCCTGTTTATAGATGACATGCAATTGTATTTCTATTATTTTAAGTCAATCATAATTACAAATATAGTTGACTGCGATTGCACTTTTATTATATAAGGTCAAGCTGAAGCATGTTTATAAGGCAGTTGGAGTCAGAACCGGTTGGGAGCACGCCTCAAGGACTAGTTTTGAGGCGCTCCCTTTATGAAATTAAGAAATTAGGAAAAAATATTATTGTTGTACTGCATGATGAGTAAGTGGTATAATAATACAAGTTTATATTGCAGAAAAAAGCTGTTGTTCGTGAGAGGCTGGGAATAATGATTGAGTGGAAACAAATGACTATGCAGGAAGCAGAGAATAAAATGGAGGTGCTTCGGGAGATTTTTGATGTAGTCCGTCTCCTGAAAGGGAGTGATCTGCAGGCTGCCGGAATGGAAAGTAAGCTTGCAGGAAGAGAAAATCCTTGCCAGTGTTATGCTTTCTGGAATAAAGATAAAAGATGTGAGAATTGCATTTCCCTTAAAGCACTGGAGGAAAAGAAACAGACATCCAAAATTGAATTTCTTGATTCTGATATGTATCAGGTATTTGCAAGGTATCTGGAGATTGACAGTGAGCCTTATGTAATGGAAATGCTGAAAAAGCTGGACGAGAACACGCTGACTGATGAGGAAGGATATGAAAAACTGACGGAAAAGCTGACTGTATATAGCGAAAAGCTGTATAAGGATGTGCTGACAGGGGCGTATAATCGCAGATATTTTGAGGAAAAAGTCAAAAATATGTCTTTGAATGCCGGAGTTGCAGTTATCGATCTGGATGATTTCAAATTGTTCAATGACACTTATGGTCATGATGGAGGAGATCTGGTACTGACAACCGTAGTAAATGTAATTCGACATTATATCCGTCGCACGGATATTCTGGTGCGCTATGGAGGAGATGAATTTCTGCTGATCCTGCCCGGAATTGAGAAGGAAGTCTTTTCACAGAAGCTCCGTATGATCCAGGAGAAGATCCATGCGACGCATATTCCGGGTTTTAATCGTCGGAAGCTTTCAGTGAGCATTGGTGGAGCTATGTTTACCCATGGCAGATTGGAGGAAGCAATCACCAAAGCAGACAGACTTATGTATATGGCCAAGGGACATAAAAATATAGTAGTGACCCGGTGGGAGCAGAAGCAAAATACAGACAAGATGGAAAAAAGAAACCTGCCTCAGCTTCTGGTTGTTGATGATTCTGAAATGAACCGTGAGATACTTAAGGAAATTCTGGGAAAAGAATACCGGATACTGGAGGCCTGTGACGGGGAAGAGGCTCTGAAGATGCTGGAGCAGTATGGACCTGAAATCTCATTGGTTCTGTTGGATATTATTATGCCAAAAATGGATGGATTTGAAGTACTCGCCTATATGAACAGAGATAAATGGATCGAGGATATACCGGTGATCATGATTTCCAGTGAAGGATCAGAGAGTTATATCCGCCGTGCCTACGAACTGGGGGCTTCGGATTATATAAGCAGACCATTTGATGCTAAGGTGGTATATCAGCGGGTTATCAATATGATCAAGCTTTATGCCAAGCAAAGGCGTCTGATCCATTTGGTAACAGATCAGATTTATGAAAAAGAGAAAAACAACCGTATGATGACCGGGATTCTCAGTCAGATTGTAGAGTTCCGAAATGGTGAAAGCGGGCTTCATGTGTTGCATATTAATATTCTGACTCAGCTTTTGCTGGAGAAATTGATGCGAAAATCAGAGAATTACGATCTTTCCTGGTCTCAGCAGCATATGATCGCCACAGCTTCCGCACTTCATGATATCGGTAAGATTGGAATTGATGAAAAAATTCTGAATAAACCCGGAAAGCTTACAAAGGAAGAATTTGAAGCCATGAAACAGCACACGATCATAGGTGCCCGGATGCTTGACAGTCTGGAAATGTATCATGATGAAGAGATGATGAAATATGCCTATGAAATATGCCGCTGGCATCATGAACGTTATGATGGAAAAGGATATCCGGATGGTTTGAAGGGAGAAGAAATCCCCATATCTGCACAGGTGGTATCACTGGCAGATGTGTATGATGCCCTGGTAAGTGACCGGGTATATAAGAAAGCATATTCTCATGAAAAGGCAATGGAAATGATCCTGAATGGAGAATGCGGAATGTTTAATCCTCTTCTTTTGGAATGTCTGGTGGAAATTCAGGATAAAGTGTGCAAGGAACTTGGTATTAAAGGTGTGAATGAATGTCTGGAATATCTGGAAGAGAGAAACTGATAAAATCCCCCTGAAAAGAGCTTAAACTCAGCGATGGGGTGTACATTTCTGTAGATCTGAATGAATTAAAATGGGAAGACAGAGTGATCAAGTTGAACGTGCAGCCTGCAGCAGTGGGAAATCAATAAATTTCTATCAGATCAGAAGGATGCAGAGAATGTTGCGGCTTTGAAAAATAATAAATGGTCATTACAGAGATTGATTCATAAAATGCAAAAATATTTTGTAAAAAATTTTCCTGAGTATCTTGACAGGGAATAAATAATCCTTTATAGTATAGCACAGATTTGGTGTGTTACTGGACAGGCAGGCATTAACCGGTCATAAATGTTATTTTTTAATGTTTATGGGGGTTAGTGCCTTTTTTTGATGTATTTTATGTGGTAAAACGCGGAATAATCATATGTCAGAAGGTTTTAATCTCCCGGAAACAAGACGGTTTATTCGCACGAATAAGGAAAAGGAGACAAAAAAACATGAAAGACAAGATTTTTGGAGTTTTGCAGCGTGTGGGAAGATCCTTTATGCTTCCGATCGCAATTCTCCCTGTTGCAGGTTTGCTGCTTGGTATCGGCAGTTCCTTCACAAATGAAACAACTATCGCTACCTATGGATTGCAGAAGATCCTGGGAAGTGGAACATTACTTAATTCTCTTCTAATCATTATGAACAAGGTCGGAAGTGCTGTATTTGACAATCTGCCGCTGATCTTTGCTGTTGGTGTTGCCATTGGTATGGCAAAGAAAGAGAAAGAGGTTGCTGCTCTTTCTGCGCTGATTGCATATTTCGTTATGAATGTGGCTGTCAGTGCCATGCTTCTTATCAACAATGAAATCACAGCAGACGGTCAGATAGCAGCAGATGTACTGGATGGAACCATTACTTCTGTATGCGGGATCCAGTCTCTGCAGATGGGTGTATTCGGCGGTATTATCGTAGGTCTTGGTGTTGCGGCACTTCATAACCGTTTCCACAAAATTGTGCTTCCGAATGCGCTGTCATTCTTTGGCGGCTCAAGATTTATACCGATCATTTCCACAATCGTATATATGTTTGTGGGAATCCTGATGTATTTTGTATGGCCGGTAGTTCAGAACGGTATTTATGCTCTGGGCGGTCTGGTAACAGGCAGTGGATATCTGGGAACTCTGATTTTTGGTATTATTAAACGAGCACTGATCCCCTTTGGGTTGCATCATGTATTTTATATGCCATTCTGGCAGACAGCAGTGGGCGGAACTATGGAAGTTGCAGGACAGGTGGTACAGGGCGGACAGAATATCTTCTTTGCGCAGCTTGCTGATTCTGCAAATATAGCACATTTCAGTGCGGATGCAACCAGATATTTCTCTGGTGAGTTTATCTTTATGATTTTTGGTCTTCCGGGAGCAGCGCTGGCTATGTATCGCTGTGCAAAACCTGAGAAGAAAAAAGCGGCAGGCGGACTTCTTCTTTCCGCAGCGCTGGCATGTATGTTTACTGGTATCACTGAACCGCTGGAATTCTCATTCCTGTTTGTAGCTCCGGCACTGTTCGTAGTTCAGGTGATCCTGGCAGGTGCGGCCTATATGATC
Source organism: Blautia sp. DFI.3.45 (assembly GCF_020593505.1). Classification (NCBI taxonomy): domain Bacteria; kingdom Bacillati; phylum Bacillota; class Clostridia; order Lachnospirales; family Lachnospiraceae; genus Blautia; species Blautia sp. DFI.3.45. The sequence continues at coordinate 132,795 of NZ_JAJDMI010000005.1, read as the reverse complement.
GCACATATGTTGAATATTGCAGTAGGACTTACTTTCTCAGGCGGTTTCCTTGACCTGTTCCTCTTTGGTATCCTGCAGGGAAATGCAAAAACAAGCTGGCTGAGAATCATCCCGGTTGGTATTATTTATTTCGTCCTGTATTATGTGATCTTTACATTTATGATCAGGAAATTTAATTTCAAGACTCCGGGACGTGAAGATGATGATACAGAGACAAAGCTTTATACAAAAGCTGATGTAAATGCAAGAAAAGAAGCCGGAAAGACAGCTGGTGCAGTTGCAGCAATCTCCGGTGATCCGGTAAGTGAACTGATCACCAGAGGCCTTGGCGGAAAGAAAAATATCGTAGATGTTGACTGTTGTGCGACCAGACTTCGTATCACAGTTGCAGAGCCTGAGAGAGTTCGCGATGAACTTCTGAAACAGACAGATTCCAGAGGAATCGTGAAAAAAGGACAGGGCGTACAGGTTATCTATGGACCTCATGTAACTGTTATCAAGGCGAAGCTGGAAGAATATCTGGAGACTGCTCCCAACGAATTCGCGGATGAGACACCGGATAAGGTACAGGTACAGGAAAATGCTGCAGCAGGAAATGCAGATGGACAGAACAGTGCAGAGGTTGAGGACAAAAATGCAGGTACAGCACAGGCCTTGACACCTGTAAAAGAAGAAAAAATCAGAAAAACAGCAATCATTTACAGCCCTGTAGACGGAATCGCAGCAGATCTTTCTACTGCACCGGATGAAGGATTTGCAGGAAAAATGATGGGTGACGGTGCAGTGGTGACACCAACAGAAGGTACTGTATATGCACCTGCAGACGGAGAAGTTGAGTTTATTTTTGATACAAAACATGCCATAGGTTTCCAGACAGATTCCGGTATCCCTATGCTTCTTCATATGGGAATCGACACTGTAAAACTGGAAGGAAAAGGCTTCGAAATCCTGGTAACAGAGGGTCAGAAAGTGAAAAAAGGCGATCCGATGATGAAACTGGATTTGGAGTTCTTAACTGCCAATGCTCCGTCCATCACTTCCCCTATCCTTGATACTGAACCGGAAGACAACCAGAGGATCAGACTTCTGGCAAACGGTGAAATCAAGGCCGGTGAACCGTTGTTTGCGGTGGAAACGCTGGAATAATATTGTTATCAAAAACAGTTGGATGATCAAAAGAGATGACATCTTGATTATCTGACTGTTTTTTTACCCTTTTTGCAGGGGGGATCTGGAAATCAAAAATGTAACAAATTTGTGTGACGGGTAGGATTCTTATTCAAAATATGGTAAACTATAGCAGTCTTATGACCAAAGGGAAAATTATTATAATGGCAATAAATTTTTATAGAGGGGATTACGACAGAGATGTACAGAGTTAGCAAGGTATTAAATAATAATGGTGTTATAGCCATTGATATGGATGAAAATAAGGAGTATGTGATTCTTGGCAAGGGTGTTGGCTTTGGAAAAAAGGTCAGCCAGCGTTTTGATAAGCCGGAGGGATGCACTACATATCGTCTGGAACAGGAGACAGAGCGTGGATCTGCGAAGGAACTGGTAAAGGGAATAGAGCCGGAGTATCTGGAGATTGCAGATGCAATTCTGACAGAGTCACAGAAAGTGTTTGGAGATTCCATAGACAGAGGGATTCTTTTTCCACTTGCTGACCATATTTCTTTTGCAGTCGCCAGAATCCGCAGAAATGAGCAGATCAGCAATCCGCTGACAGAGGATATCAAGGTTCTTTTCTACAGTGAATTTAAAGTTGCGGAAACACTGAAAACAATTCTGAGAGAAAGACTTCAGATAGAGATTGATGATCATGAGGTTGGATATGTGGCATTGCATATTCATTCTGCAATTGGTGACGAAAAGGTATCTGTTGCTATGCAGACTGCGAGAGCAGTGAGAGAGTGTATAGATATGCTCGAGAAAGCAACAGGTAAGCCAATCGATGTACTGTCACTGTCCTATAATCGCCTGATGAACCATATGAAGTATATGGTAGCGCGTGCATCTACAGGAGAGAAGCTGAATCTGGACATGAATGAATATATGTTGGATCAGTATCCCCAGGCCTATAAGGTTGCCACTGACATCTGTAAAAACCTGGAAGGATGTATTGGACATAATCTGGATGAAACCGAGACAGGATATCTGGCAATGCATATCCAGAGAGTGTATAAGGATGCGGTATGATAATCAGTAAAGAAAGAAATTCCCTGCTCGGCCGGAAATATTTTATTTCTGGTCTGAACAGGGAGTTTTTTATGGTTCCGGCAGGGTATCCTTATATTTCATATATTTACCTTCGGTAAGTAGCTTTTCATATGCATCGTAAGCGTCCTGCAAAGTATCGTATTTTTGATCTGAAGAAAGATATTTTTTGTAATCGTTTAGCGTTTTTACAGTTGCAAGGATTGTCACATAAGTTTTTTTGGAGCGAGTAGCAGTTGTTGTTTCGGAAACATAGAATTTGCCATCTGTTGTGCTGATAATAACTGGGATTTTTTGGTTAACACCTACTTTATTGGTGTCTAAAGAAGTCCAAAAAAGATAACGATCGGATGGAAATCTTCCATTTCCATTTCCATAATATGCCCAGGTACCGTATTTCAGCAGACTTTTTTCTTTTTTGGCAATTTCGTTTTCAATTTTCTTAACTCTTTTGGTACCTGCTTTGGAATCAATTTCAAAGTTATATGTATTCATTATATCAGCATCAGTGGTTAATAAACCAGAATCCTTGAGCGGCCCCATCAAATCTTCATTAATATTAAACGGATATTTCTTCACACCACTCCCATTTCCGCCGGACCATGTAAATTTCACACTGTTATCATCATTAAGGGAAATCTCACATGTTCCATTGGCGACTGGAATTCCTTTCCAATTGGCAGTATCTTCGTCACCTACAGTATGGGAAATCCCGGCGATGGTGATAGTTTTTGCGGACTGCCAGTCATCTATTTTCTGTTTCAGCTTAACTGTTCTCGTTGCATCTTTGGGATCTTTTCCATCCAGATTTATATCTGCCATCATTTCGCCATACTCAGTGCGGACGTTTGCCAGGTCTGTTGATTCGCGGCTTCGTTCCACATATTTTGTGTAAGAAGGCGCCAGAAGTCCGACAAGAATTGCCAGGATTGCGACCACGACTACAAGTTCAACCAGAGTAAAGCCTTTATCTTTTTTTTGCATGTATTTTACCTGTAAATAAAAATGTTAAATAATAGTTATGCCGGGGGTAAAATATATACTTTACCACTTAAGCTTTTTTAAGAATGATAGCACAGAATCTGTTACTGTGCAATATTTGCAGAAAAAATATTTATTTACAGATACAGGGCAATCGTATGGATCATTTTTTCCACATCCAGTGGTTTGGCCAGATGTGCGTTCATGCCACAGCCCAGTGCATGGCGTACATCCTCTGCAAAAGCATTGGCGGTCAGTGCGATGATGGGAATGGAAGAAGCATCCGTCCTGTCAAGCTTCCGGATCTGGCGTGTGGCTTCGTATCCATCCATCAGAGGCATCATAATATCCATAAGTATTACATCAAATGTCCCCTCAGGATGACTGGAGAAAAGTTTCACAGCTTCCCTGCCATTGGATACTGCAGTTACCACAGCCCCTTCTTCTTCAAGGAGTACCTGTGCCACCTCTCGGTTTATCTCATTATCCTCCGCCAGCAGGATCTTTATGCCCTGAATGGAGTTTCGCTCAGATTCTGTCTCAGAAGAGATATCCGTTTCTTCTGCCTCTTCAAATGGCAGAGTGATCACAAAAGTACTTCCGATACCCGGAGTACTGGAAATCTCAATGGTACCCCCCATCTGTTCAAATAGCGCTTTGGCAATGCTCATACCCAGTCCGGTGCCATGATATACACTCCGGGCATCCACCTTCTCCTGAGTAAAGGGTTCAAAGATCTTCTCCAGATATTCTCTGCTGATGCCGATTCCCGTATCAGAGATCGTCCATCTGCAGACCAGTTTATGATCATGGGAAGGGAGAATATTGATCTCCGTATGGATCGCCCCATTCTCTCTGTTATACTTGATACAATTACTGTAAATATTCATCATGGCACGACGGAGGTGCAGAGGGCTTCCGTATACAAAGGGATGTTCGTATATCTCCGGTGCGATATGAACGGTGAAATCAATGCCGTTTTTCTGTGCCTGCATATCGATCAGCATCTGTGTTTCTTTTTCATATCTGATCAGATCAAAAGGTTCATGGTTGAGTACAAGTCCACCCTCCTCGATTTTGGACATATCCAGCACATCATTGATGAGAGAAAGCAGATGACTGGCCGAAATGAATGCTTTTTCACGATTATTTTTAAGGAATTTAACATCATTTTCATGTTTTTTATCAATTTCCAGCAGACCAATGATCCCATTCAGAGGTGTACGCATATCGTGGGACATACGGGAAAGGAAATTGGATTTCTCTGCATTGGCGCGTTCGGCAGTGTCAAGAGCTTCTTTAAGGAGCTTCTGGTGCCGGATCTCTGATTCCACCACATCGTCCACATTCAGAAATCCCAGAACAATGATACCGGAGTCTTCGTTTTTGATAAAGCGGAACTGATAGTAATGGATACCATCCCTGTCATTTATCCGGTAATTTCCCTTGTATTCGGACTGACCGGACAAAACACTCATTACATTACCCAGTTCCAGTGATTCTTCCAGCATTGTACGGTCATCCGGATATACACGCTGCCGGATATAATCTGAGAGGAAAAGATCATAGGGATATGTATCGTTGTGTTTTTTGTCTGGATCAGGGACATCATGGTCTTCCTGCTTGATCACAGAGAGAGTTTTTTCTCTGGGGTTGATCAGGTATACGTTCAGGTAGTTGCTGCTCAGTGTCTGGACAATACTTACCTGTGTCTCATAGGCTTCCTGTGTTCTGGTGACATCTTCACCGTAGAGGATTGCTTCCAGATGGTTGTTGGAAGGATTGAGCAGCAGTCTCGCCACATATTTGGAAATCCTGGCTATATTGTCATCGTAGAGACAGCGGGAAACCCTGGTGACTTCCACCTGACCGTCCTCATAGCTTTTCATCAGGGAACTGCGGCAAAATGCATTGATGAAATCGTTTCTGTCCTTTAATACCGGTATGAAAACAGCAGTCTCTGCGATAAAATGGTCAATGGAAGCGTCAGCATCCAGCCCATAGGCCAGGGCAGAGGTTCCTCCGATCTTCAGAATCTTATCATCTGTAAGGTCGAGATGAAAGTAGCCGGCAGCATGGGTAATGGATGCCAGAAGAGAGTGGAGCTGGTTTTCATAAATCTTGCGTGCTGTCACATCATTGTCTTCACAGGCCACTGCAATCACAAAATCCCGATAGTCATCGGCGTTTCCGTTTCTGGCAATGAGCAGATAATAGTAATGGACAGTATCTGTGACAAGCCTGAAATGGAATTTGAAAGAGGCTTCCTGAGAAAGTCTTTCCAGCAGGGTTTCATAATTCAGGTGTCTGGATACATAGGAACGCTCATCCGGATGAACATATTTCTGAATGAGAAAATCAAATGACAGTTTATAGTCTGAATTATCTTTAATATCGAGATCCGCAAAAGCATCAGTAAATCTGGAACGATATACGGAGATTTTCCCGGTTTCCCGGTTTACGCCATAAACAGACATGTAGTCAGAAGCAAGCAGGTTGATGGCACCCAGCAGACGGAGAGAGTTCTCACCTGTGGGAATAGACTTTGACAGGCTTTCTCCTTCGGCTACTGTGCTGAATACAAGTGCATGTCCTCTGCTGCCATCGGGCTGTACAGTCTCTACTGCATCAACTGTTTCATAAATATGGCGGATCGGATCCAGGTAAGTCTTTGGTCCCTGTATCCCCAGTGCTACAGGGCAGGGTGGGCATGGGGAATCAAGCCCCATAAGTGCCTTATAGCATTTCACTCCCGGCTGGAGATTGGGGTACAGCTGTTTGGCAGTGTCGTTATAGCTTAGGATATTATAGTCTTTGTCTATGCTGTAATATCCGGATGAGTGTGTGTTCATAATTTTGTACTCCTGATGTTTAGTATTTCAAAGTATACTCTTTTTACCAAAAAATAGCAATGATAATGGGGAAATTTATAAAAATTGTACAATGTTTCTGATGCCTGCACACGATTCCCAGGTTGACATCCCATCTGCCGTTTGCTACACTAAAACCACATATCTGACAAAGGAACGGGAAATATGAAGAAGAAAAAAATTATAATTTTATCTATTATGATAATTGTGGTTGCCTTACTCCTTGAAGCGAGCATTTTGAAATATGTTAATGACAAAAATGCCCATAGAACATCAAAGGTGCTTCTTGATCGTGTGATTACTGTGCTTGATAAAAATGATGAGAGCAGGAACGAGCTGATCGAATCGTTAAAGGACGATTATATTGTAAGGGCTAAAGCTGTGTCATATATGATTGATGCTGATCCGGCGGTAGAATATGATGTGAATGAGCTGCAGAAAATAGCAAAATTAATGGCCGTTGATGAGATACATCTGTTTGATGATCAGGGAACTATTTACAGTGGTTCTGCGCCCAAGTATTTTGGCTATAATTTTGATTCCGGTGCGCAGATGGAGTATTTTAAGCCCATGCTTAAGAATAAATCGCTGACCATGTGCCAGGATGTTACTCCAAATACTGCAGAGGGAAAGAAAATGATGTATGCCATCACCTGGAATGAAGACGGAACCAAGATGATCCAGGTGGGAATTGAGCCAAAGAGACTTCTCAATGAAATAAAGCAGAATAACATTTCCAATGTAGTTGCCAGAATGCCGGTATATAAAGGCATTGAAATTATAGTTGCAGATGCGGATACACAGGTAATAGAAGGAGCCACGGACAGTAGCAAATTAGGGAAAAAACTGGAAGATGTGGGGATATCAGCGAATCCTGACAGTGATGACGGTGCGACTGTAACACAGATCAGAATGGATGGAAAGCACTGCAGATGCATGATGCGCCAGAATGATAACTATATTGTTTTTGTAACTGTAGAGGATTCATTTTATCAGCAGGGCGGCATGATTGCTATTTTTATAGTAGGCGCATATTTGGTACTGGCATCCTGCTGTATAACCTATATGTTTTCCAAAGTGATGAAAGAAAGACTGGAAAAAGAAAAACTGATATACACCTCAAATACGGATGAGCTTACCAGATGTTTAAACAGGCACGCATATGAAAATGATATGAAAAAGCTTAATCTTAGTGAGGAATGGGTATACATTTCTGTAGATCTGAACGGATTAAAACGGGCAAATGATTCTTATGGCCATATGGCAGGAGACGAGCTTATATGCGCAGCGGCAGATTGCATGAGAGACAGCTTTCATGAGTATGGAAAGGTATACAGAATCGGTGGAGATGAATTTGCAGTGATCATCACAGAGAATCCAAACCAGGTGGAAGAGCTGATACATAGCTTCGACTCCAATGTGGCAAACTGGCATGGAAAGTTTGTTGATTCAATGACTGTTTCGTACGGATGGGTTTTCAGCACAGAGAGAAACTGGGGTAGTGCATATGAAATTTCAAAAGCTGCAGATGCAAGAATGTATCAGAGCAAGGAACGCTACTATAAGGAAAGCGGTGCAGACAGAAGATAGGCAGGTTACAAAAAAGGAGCTGTCTTGAAAACGTAGTTCAGCGATAACCTATAAACAAGCATTCTAAATAAGCTCGCCTTTTGGCGGGCTTATTTCCTTCTCTTAATTATACAGTTAAAGAGATTCATTTCGGCTGAATCATTACATTTACCCCTAACTTTTCTAATGTACGAATATTCCTATTGATTATCTTTTCTTGATTGATAACGGAGTAGTAGTCCGCTCCAAGGTCATGATAAGGAACTTTCTCTTTTAGTATATGATAAATCGCGATTAACATGGTATGGGCTACTGCAATTAAAGCCCTTTTCCCACCTCTGCGCGCGGCAATTCTTTGATAACGGGAGTAGAGATAACTTTGCTTGTTTCGTATTCCAGCACGAGCACATTCCACCAGCGTTGCTTTCAAATATTTATTTCCTTTCCGTATTCGTGTACTCATCTTTTTTCCGGCGCTTTCCTTACACTCAGGCACAAGCCCCGCCCATGAGCTGAAACGGGATTCATTTTGAAAGTGCTCCATTTCCACACCAGTTTCCGCTAAAATTCGTTCTGCACTTTTTCTTCCAATCCCAGGCATATCATCCAAAGCTTCGATTGCCCAATTTATGGATTCTGTTTTTTTTTAATATCTGCATCTAAATCCATAATTAAAGCGGTCAGGCTTTCAATATGCCCAAGTTGATGTTTCAACATTTTTTGCTGATGTTCTGATATCCGTCCTTGTAGGGATTTCTGCATTTCTGGAATTTTATCTCTGGCTCTTCCTTCGGCAAGTTCACTTAAAACAACCGGATCTGTTTCTCCAGATACAATTGCCTTTAAAATTGTCATACCGCTTTTTCCGCTGATATCGGTAATTACACTGCTCAATTTAACATTGCAGCCTTCTAACACAGCCTGGATTCGATTTAATTCACGAGCACGTTCTTCAGTTATCTCCTGGCGGTAACGGGTTATTTCTCGCAGTTCTCTTTGATCCCTATTTGGTATGTAACTTGCTTTTACTAATCCATGGCGTACCAGATCGGCAATCCACTCTGCATCTTTTACATCCGTCTTACGTCCGGGAACTCCTTTGATATGCTGCGCATTCACAACCATGATCGGTATCTGTTCTTCTTCAAATATATTATATACAGGTTTCCAATAAGAGCCCGTACTTTCCATGGCAGCCATCTCACAATCTGTTTCTTTCAGCCACGAAACTAATTGGAGAATATCTTCCGTCATTGTTGAAAACTGACGGATTTCTTTTTTTCTGACACTCGTAAAAATACAGGCTACCATCATATTTTTATGAATGTCAATCCCACAACACCGCTTATACAATACTTCCATAAAGCAAACCTCCTTCGCATAAGCCGATGCAGCTCCTTGCTTAATTGTTGGCTGTCCTGCGTCCTCATCAAAACCCGATGGAAACAAAAAGTGGTACACCTAAGGAGCTGAAAATCAGTCTGTCGGACGGGCTTGTAAGCACCAATCCCCTTCCGATCTTATTCGGCACCTTAAGTATACCACTACATAACGTATAGCTAGTATCCAGTTTTCATTTATTGTGGTGAGATTTTCTCATGATTGTCTGTCGGTAAATAAGCAAAATGCAGATGGCACATATACCTATAAAAACAATTGTAAAGTATATGCAAAAGTATCCAGTACAGTTTATCTTTATAGCAAACCAAATACACGAACTGTCTGGACCTCCGTTGACCTGAAACAGCGCTAGCTCTTTGATCTGGACTAATGCGTAATAATTTTACAAACTATAGTCAAATTAAATTCTATAAAAATGTCTTGAAACTACTGAAGAAGCATGCTAGTATAAAACCAAAGCATATTTCTCTTAAGTTTCAGGGCATTTTGCCATCTTATATTCTAAATTCATTTCAGAAATCCATGCTTTTAATTCCAATTAAATTAAAAAAGCAGGAGTTCTGAACAATTTAGAAAAGAGCAGTATGTTCTTACATTCCTGCTGACACAGGAGGTATTGTCTATGACAAAAAGAAAGAACAAAAAAGTCACTGCAAACCGTAATTACAAGGATACAGTATTCCGAAAACTGTTTTCTGACAGGAGAAATCTGTTATCTCTGTACAATGCAATCAATGGGACAGCGTATACAGATGAAACGAAGTTGGAGATTGTTACACTGGAAAATGCAATCTATATGGGAATGAAGAATGATCTGGCGTTTATCATTGATACGAATCTTTTTCTGTATGAACACCAGTCAACCTACAATCCTAATATGCCATTGAGGGATTTGTTTTATATATCCGGTGAATATCAGAAATTAGTGGACAGAAAATCCCTGTATTCATCAATACTGCTGAAATTACCGGCACCGAATTTTATTGTATTCTATAATGGAAAGCGGAAAATGCCGGACAGATGGACGAACTGTCTGTCAGAATCTTACGAAAACCAGCAGGGAGAGCCTAATCTGGAGTTAAAGGTAGTTACGATCAATATCAACAGGGACTGCAACAGGAAATTGATGGAGCAGTGCAGGATTCTTGGAGAATATGCGCAATATGTAGAAAAAGTACGTGAAAATGCGGAGACTATGAGCTTGGATTCCGCTGTAAAAGAAGCAGTGGATGAATGTATTCAGAAAGGAATTCTGGCGGATTTTCTCAGAGTCAACCGCGCGGAGGTTATTGCGATGAGTATATTTGAGTATGACAAAGAGGAAGAGGAACAGAAACTGCAGGCAATTTATGAAAAGCAGGGTGAATTAAGAAAGGCAAAAAGCATAGCCATCTCGCTTGCGCAGGAAGGAGAATCCATAGAAAGAATAGCAAGAATCCTTGGTGAAACGGAAAAAACGATTAAAGAATGGCTGGCTGAAACGCATTAAAATTGGTTCCGCAGTATCATCAATTGAATGTTACTGTGGAACCTTTTTATATTCATCTGCTATTTTAGCCGGGTAAGTCGGATTTTATCTGCGTATCCCTGACAGTTCGTCTTCTATCCACTTATCTGTGTTGAAGTTACTGTCAAAGAACCTGACAATCACGCCGTAAGGTTCTGTATCGCTGTTGAATGCGTTGGCTTCATCAGTGTCTACGTGCATTGCCAGGTGATAATTTCTGTGGACTCTGACTACTACATCTGCGTAGATAAGTGCGCGTCCGTAGCTTTTGGTCAGGACGAAGACTTCGTCATTGTCTTTGATATGCAGGGCAAGTGCTTCATCCGGAGTCATGTGGATGTGGCGTTTGGCTACGATGACCCCTTTGGGGATTTCGATATCACCGCATGGACCGGATAAAATACAGCCGGGAGTTCCTTCGATATCACCGGACTGGCGTATCACGCTTGGAATCCCCAGTTTTCTGGTGTCTGTAAGAGACATTTCTACCTGCGTGTCGCTGCGGAAAGGACCGAGAAGTGCCATGTTTTCGAAAGTACCTTTCGGTCCTTTGACAGTTACTCGTTCCCGGCACAGATATTGTCCGGGCTGGCTTAATTCTTTGATAAAATGTGGTTTGCTTCCTTCTCCGAATAATTTTTCAAAATCTTCCTGCGAGATATGCAGATGTCTGGCAGAAGTTTCTATAGGTATTTTGATGCTCATTTATTACAATACTCCCTCAATATGTTACTTGTATATGTCTGTCCGACATTCTGTTGTCTGATGGGATACAGAGCAGTTATACTTACTTTTTAGTGTATCTCTTTAATTGGAAATATGCAATGTTTATCTTGTAAGAAGGACAATTTTTATTATAAAATAGTGTTAACTTACTTTTATCGGTTTACAAGGAGAAGTGTTCTGGGCTATAATAAGATACATTAGAATAACAGTTACTGTTCACACACCACTATCCCGAGACATACAAGCCAAAATTCCATTGCCGCAGGCAATTCGGAATGAATTTTGGCTAAGTTACTGTGAACGGAGTGAACAGTAACGAATAACAATTCTAAATGTGACAAAACAGAATGAAATAGTAATGTAATATCAGACTTATAGAATAATAACCAAGAAGGATTATTGAATGAGCAAAAAGAGATTTTCCGGGCTGCGTCTGATTCTTATGGTGCCTGTGGTGGTGCTTTTGGCCGGTGGACTGATCATCGGCGGAAGAGCTTTGCAGGAACCGGGGGAAGTAAGGACTCTTAAGAGACAGGAGGTAGCGCAGACGGATGAAGGACATCAGGAGTATTATTTCGGCCTTCTTAATGAGAATGAACAGAGAGGCTACCGCGAGATCCTGGAGGGGATCAGAAGCTTTGAGGATAAATTTTATCTGTCTCTCTCAGGAGATAATGAGATAGACAGAGTGTATCATGCAGTGCTGAAGGATCATCCGGAGCTGTTCTGGGTACATAACCGGGAGAAAGTTTATAAGACGACTTATTCGGGCAGAGATTACTGTCAGTTTTCTCCGGGATATACTTATACAGAGGAGCAGAGACAGGAGATCACGCAGGCTATGGAGAATGCGTATCAGGAGGTGTTATCGCAGATTCCGGATGGTGCTGATGATTACACGAAGGTAATGACTGTTTATACTTATGTCATAGACAATACAGAATATGTGATCTCTGATGATGACCAGAGTATAGCAGGAGCTTTCTGGAAGAAACAGGCGGTATGTGCGGGCTATGCGGGAGCAGTGCAGTATCTGCTGGAGCGTCTGGATATCCCCTGTATTTATGTGGAGGGTGATGCTGCAAACAGTACCCAGGGACATGCCTGGAATATTGTAGAGCTGAACGGACAGTATTATTATGTGGATGCCACCAATGGGGACCAGCCGGACTTTCTGGAGGGTGATGCCACGCTGCTGGCAGAGCATAAGACAACAATCTATGATTATCTGTGTCCGTTCCCACAGGAGTACGAGGAGAATTATACGGCCTCTGATGAGTTTCCTGTTCCTGCGTGTACAGCGACTGACATGAATTTCTATGTGAGAAACGGCGCCTGTTTTGATACCTATGACTGGAGCAGTGTATATGACCTGTGCAGACTGCGCATTGACAGTGATGCTGCGGTGGTACGCTTTAAGTTTGGCAGCCAGGGGGCTTATGATGAGGCATATATGGATCTGATCGACAGTAATCATATCCAGGATATCGCAAAATATTATATGGAAGTCCATGGGCTGTCTCAGATTTCCTATCATTACGGCGTGATCGACAATATGAAGACCTTATACTTCATGTTCTGACGGGTTTAGCTCAGATGTGTCAGTTGATGATAAGGAACGCTATAAATATATAACTAAAAGGAGTGACTGAAAATTATGGTTAATATGACAGATATATTTGGAAATGCGCTGAGTATTGCCGGGAGTTTTATGGATTCAGATCTGGTGAACCGTTTTATGATGGTAATATTTGCAGTGATCCTTGTGTTTGGAGTGCTGAACTGTATTCTGGGATACAGGCTTCTGCGTTTCTGGATGATGCTGGGAGGTTTTCTGGTAGGCGGCGGTCTTGCGCTGGTGGTTGTACATACAATGGGAATACAGGAGAAATCAACAATGCTGATCGCAGCACTGGCGGCAGGAGTTGTGTTCGCAGTGATTGCATTTCTGATTTATAAGGCAGGTGTGTTTATCCTGGCAGCAGGTATCGGCTGGGCGGCCAGTATTTATTTCCTGCATCCTACCAGCTCCGCAGTATTTTTTGCATGTATTCTGATCGGCGTAGCTCTTGGTTCCATGGCGGTGAAATACTGCAGGGAAGTGCTGATCGTGGCTACAAGTTTGATCGGTGGTATTATGGCAGGGGTTTCCCTTGCACAGCTTGGAAATCTGGCAGATATTCCCTATGGACTGGGAATGAGTGTGGGATTTGCAGTTCTGGGTATGTTGATTCAGTTTGCTATCAACAAACCGGTTTCTGATGAAGAGGATGAAGAAACGGTTGATGAAGAAAGCACTGAGCAGATTTACAGGCGAAATCAGGACCTGAGACAAGACCAGAGTTTTAAGCAGTCTCAGGACAGAGACATGGAGGAATCAATATATGCCAGAGGACAGAAAGGACAGGCGAGAAAAAATGGCAAAAGAAGCTAAGACAAATGCAATGAGAATGCTGGACAGACAGAAAGTTAAATATGAGGCGTTCTCCTATGAATGTGATGAATTTATTGACGGGATCCACAGTGCGGATAAGATCGGTGCTCCCTATGACCAGTCTTTTAAGACTCTGGTAATGGAAGGAAAGAGCGGCGGTTATTTCGTTTTTGTAGTTCCGATTGAAAAGGAAGTTGACCGTAAGGCGGCTGCAAAGGCTGTCGGTGAGAAGACAGTGGACATGATCCATGTGAAGGATATCACAAAGATTACCGGATATGTGAGAGGCGGCTGCAGTCCGCTGGGAATGAAGAAACCTTATCCTGTTGTGTTTGATGCATCTGCAGGAGAATTTGAGGAGATTTATGTGAGTGGCGGTCGTATCGGACTGACACTGAAGGTTCCCCTTGCTGATCTGCTTAAGGTGACAGGCGGAAAGCTGGCGGATATTATCATGAAGACAGAATAAAATAACAGGGTACGGCTAAGCCGTACCCTGTATTTTATTCTTTAGTTATCGGAAGCGTCCTCTTCGTTGATCTCGAATACGTGACGTTTCTTAGCCATCTCATCACTTGCCAGATATTCATCGTAAGTAGTGATCTTGTCGATCATGGTTCCGTTTGGAAGGATTTCCATGATACGGTTGGCTGTTGTCTGTACGAACTGATGGTCATGTGAGGTGAAAAGGATAACACCCGGGAATTTGATCAGACCGTTGTTCAGTGCTGTGATGCTCTCCATATCGAGGTGGTTGGTTGGCTCATCCAGGATCAGGATATTTGCACCGGAGATCATCATCTTGGAAAGAAGACAGCGGACTTTCTCACCACCGGAAAGAACGCGTACACGTTTGATGCCGTCTTCACCGGGGAAGAGCATACGTCCGAGGAATCCACGAACATAAGTAGCATCCTTTATCTCGGAATACTGTGTCAGCCAGTCTGTAATAGTAAGGTCATTATCGAACTCTGCAGTGTTGTCCTTAGGGAAATATGCCTGGGAAGTGGTAACACCCCATTTATAATTTCCTTCATCCGGTTCCATTTCACCAACTAAGATCTTGAACAGAGTAGTGATTGCCTGTTCGTTGGCACCGACGAAAGCTACCTTGTCATCATGTCCGAGTGTGAAAGAAATGTTATCCAGAACTTTTACACCGTCGATGGTCTTGGAAAGGTTCTCCACCATAAGGACTTCGTTACCGATCTCGCGGTTTGGACGGAAGTCGATGTATGGGTATTTACGGCTGGACGGACGCATATCGTCAAGCTGGATCTTTTCCAGGGCACGTTTACGGGAAGTCGCCTGTTTGGACTTGGAAGCGTTGGCACTGAATCGGGAAATAAATTCCTGAAGTTCTTTGATCTTTTCTTCTTTCTTCTTGTTGGCTTCCTTCATCTGTTTGATGAGGAGCTGGCTGGACTCAAACCAGAAGTCATAGTTTCCGGCATAGAGCTGAATCTTGCCGTAGTCGATGTCTGCTGTATGAGTACATACTTTATTTAAGAAGTAACGGTCATGGGATACAACGATGACAGTGTTGTCAAAGTTGATCAGGAATTCTTCGAGCCATTCAATAGCAGGCAGATCAAGGTGGTTGGTAGGCTCATCCAGAAGAAGAATGTCCGGATTACCAAACAGTGCCTGCGCCAGAAGAACTTTGACCTTCTGGCTTCCTGTAAGGTCAGCCATCTGGGAATAGTGGAGATCGGTTTCAATTCCAAGACCATTCAGAAGAGTAGCAGCATCAGATTCTGCTTCCCATCCGTTCATCTCTGCAAATTCGCCTTCCAGTTCACTGGCACGGATACCGTCTTCATCAGTGAAGTCCGCTTTTGCATAGATAGCATCTTTTTCTTTCATGATCTCATACAGTCTCTTGTTACCCATGATAACAGTATCCAGAACTGTATATGCATCATATTTGAAGTGATCCTGCTGCAGGAAAGAGAGACGCTGGCCGGGAGTGATAACAACGTCACCGTTGGTAGGCTCTAACTGTCCGGAAAGGATCTTAAGGAATGTGGACTTACCGGCACCGTTTGCACCGATGAGACCGTAGCAGTTGCCCTCAGTAAATTTGATATTTACATCTTCGAAGAGGGCCTTTTTACCTACGCGCAATGTAATATTGTTTGCTGAAATCATATCATACCTCTTTTTCGTGAAATTATTGTTTTGCAGTAACTGTCCGGCAGATTGTTTATGGAAAACGTATCTTTCGCAGGAAACAGTTACATTATTTCCTATTATATAAGTTACAACCGTTTATCATTGTACCGTAAATTGGGAAATTTGCAACTGTTTTTTGCTTTTTTGGGTTCTTTTATTTACAAAAAAAAGAAGCACTGTTATAATATAGAATAAATATAGCCTCTTGACGGACAGAAATATGAGGCATTGATATGACAGAAATAACGATTACTGTTTCCATTGTTTTATACAGAACAGCGATGTGGACAGTAAAGGATAATTAATTTTAGAGAGGTTGCAAAGACTATGTTTATTACAAGAGAGTGCGATTATGCAGTTCGAGTGGTACGTGCGCTTTGGGGAGAGAGCAGACTGAGCGTATCCGATATCTGTGAGAAAGAAGCGATCACCGCTCCTTTTGCCTATAAGATCCTGAAGAAACTTCAGAAGGCAGAGATCGTGAAGGGATACAGAGGCGTACATGGTGGTTATTCTCTGAACAGGGGACTGGATGAGCTGACTTTATATGAGGTTTATTCGGCGATTGATCCGGATATGTTTATCATCGAATGTCTGGATCCGAAATATAACTGTGTCAGAGACGGACAGGATGGATTGCCATGTCTGGTACATAGAGAATTGTTATCTGTACAGGATGAACTGATAAGTCTCCTTAAGAGAAAAACAATACAGCAGATCATGGAGGAGGCGTAGAGCCTCCTTTTTTTACTGATATACTGAATAAACTGCAGAGCAGTTGTCCGGTGCAGAGCTGCGCAGCGAAGCGAAGCGGATGATTTTATCTGCCTGATTTGTCCGAAATTTGGCATATCTGCATAATGTTAGTCATATACAACTCAAAAAATGCACATATTTGCTACTGAAATAACAGAAAATCCCTGCTTTGTACCTCAGAAGATACAAAATATGTCAAAACAAATTGGACACAGGCAGAAGATTATGTTATAATCTACAATGAAATTTGAGGTATATTTTACTTATGCCTTGAAATAAATAATTAATTTTCATCAACCTTTAAGGAGGAAAAACAAACTATGGCAAGAAAGATGAAAACCATGGATGGTAACCATGCAGCTGCTCATGCTTCATATGCATACTCAGATGTAGCCGCTATTTACCCGATCACTCCTTCATCTGTTATGGCGGAAGCAACAGATGAATGGGCAACCCAGGGAAGAAAGAACATTTTCGGACAGGAAGTTCAGGTAACTGAAATGCAGTCTGAGGCTGGTGCAGCAGGTGCTGTACACGGATCTCTGGCAGCAGGTGCTTTAACAACAACATATACAGCATCTCAGGGTCTGTTACTTATGATCCCGAACCTTTACAAAATTGCCGGTGAGCAGTTACCTGCAGTATTCAACGTATCTGCACGTGCACTTGCTTCTCATGCACTTTCAATTTTCGGAGATCATTCAGACGTTATGGCCTGTCGTCAGACCGGATGCGCAATGCTCTGCGAATCTTCTGTACAGGAAGTTATGGACTTAACACCTGTTGCTCACCTTTCAGCAATCAAAGGTAAAGTTCCGTTCATCAACTTCTTCGATGGATTCCGTACATCTCACGAGATTCAGAAGATTGAAACATGGGATTATGAAGATCTGAAGGATATGGCAGATATGGATGCAATCGCTGCATTCCGTAACCATGCCCTGAATCCGAATCACCCATGTCAGAGAGGTTCCGCTCAGAACCCGGATATCTTCTTCCAGGCAAGAGAAGCATGTAACCCATACTACGATGCTCTTCCGGCAGTAGTACAGGAATACATGGATAAAGTTAACGCTAAGATCGGTACAGATTACAAATTATTCAACTACTACGGAGCTGCTGATGCAGAACACGTAATCGTTGCTATGGGATCTGTAAACGATACAATCGAGGAGACAATCGACTACCTTGCAGCAGCAGGAAAGAAAGTCGGTGTTGTTAAAGTTCGTCTTTACAGACCATTCTGCGCACAGGCACTCATCGATGCAATTCCGGAATCTGTAAAACAGATCACAGTTCTTGACAGAACTAAAGAGCCGGGTGCACTTGGCGAGCCACTGTACCTTGACGTTGTAGCAGCATTAAAAGACAGCAAATTCGGCGGCGTAAAAGTATTCTCCGGACGTTATGGTTTAGGTTCCAAAGATACTACACCTGCACAGATCGTAGCTGTTTATGAGAACACTGCTAAAGAAAAATTCACAATCGGTATCGTTGATGATGTTACTAACCTTTCCCTTGAGACAGGTGCTCCGATCGTAACAACTCCTGAAGGAACAACAAACTGTAAATTCTGGGGTCTGGGAGCTGATGGTACTGTAGGTGCCAACAAGAACTCCATCAAGATCATCGGTGACAACACAGACATGTACGCACAGGCTTACTTTGATTATGACTCCAAGAAGTCCGGTGGTGTTACAATGTCCCACTTACGTTTCGGTAAGAAACCGATCAAATCCACATACCTGATCCACAAAGCAAACTTCGTAGCATGTCATAATCCATCCTACGTAAACAAATACAACATGGTTCAGGAACTTGTTGACGGTGGTACATTCCTCCTTAACTGTGCATGGGATATGGAAGGTCTTGAGAAACATTTACCAGGACAGGTAAAAGCTTTCATCGCTAACCACAATATCAAATTCTACACAATCGACGGTGTTAAGATCGGTATTGAAACTGGCATGGGACCAACACGTATCAACACAATCCTTCAGTCTGCATTCTTCAAACTGACAGGAATCATTCCAGAAGATCAGGCAATCGACCTTATGAAAGCTGCTGCCAAGGCAACATACGGACGTAAAGGTGATGATGTCGTACAGAAGAACTGGGCAGCTATCGACGCTGGTGCTAAACAGGTTGTAGAGATCCAGGTTCCGGAAAGCTGGAAGAACGCTGAGGACGAAGGTCTTCATATGACTCATGCAACAGAAGGACGTCAGGATGTTATCGATTTCGTTAACAATATCCAGGCTAAAGTTAATGCTCAGGAAGGTAACTCCTTACCTGTATCTGCATTCAAGGATTATGTAGACGGTACTACACCATCAGGTGCAGCTGCATATGAGAAACGTGGTATCGCAGTTAACGTTCCTGTATGGAATCCGGAAAACTGTATCCAGTGTAACAGATGTGCTTATGTCTGCCCGCACGCAGTTATCCGTCCTGTAGCTCTGACAGCTGAAGAAGCAGCTAATGCTCCTGAAGGCATGAAGACATTAGACCTTACAGGTATGAAAGAATATAAATTCACAATGTCCGTATCCGCACTTGACTGTACAGGATGTGGTTCTTGTGTAAACGTTTGCCCAGGTAAGAAGGGTGCGAAAGCACTTGCTATGGAAAACCTTGAAGCAAGCGCAGACGAGCAGAAATACTTTGACTACACAGTTAAACTGCCGGTTAAAGAAGATGTTATCGCTAAATTTAAAGAAGCAACTGTTAAAGGCAGCCAGTTCAAACAGCCTCTGCTTGAGTTCTCTGGAGCTTGTGCAGGATGTGGTGAAACACCATACGCTAAACTGATCACTCAGCTGTTCGGTGACAGAATGTACATCGCAAACGCAACAGGATGTTCTTCTATCTGGGGTAACTCCTCACCATCTACACCATACACAGTAAACGCTAAGGGACAGGGTCCTGCATGGTCCAACTCTCTGTTCGAAGATAACGCTGAGTTTGGTTATGGTATGCTTCTTGCTCAGAGAGCTATCCGCGATGGCTTAAAAGCAAAAGTTGAAGACGTTGTTGCTAACGGAACAAACGAAGACGTTAAGGCAGCTGGTCAGGAATGGCTGGATACATTTGCTGTAGGTGCTACAAACGGCGCTGCTACAGACAAACTTGTTGCTGCTCTTGAAGCTTGCGGATGTGACAAAGCAAAAGAAATCCTTGCTCAGAAAGATTTCCTGGCTAAGAAATCCCAGTGGATCTTCGGTGGTGACGGATGGGCTTACGATATCGGATTCGGTGGTGTTGACCATGTTCTCGCTAGTGGACGTGACATCAACGTTATGGTATTCGATACAGAGGTTTATTCTAACACAGGTGGACAGTCTTCCAAGTCTACACCTACAGGTGCTATCGCTCAGTTCGCTGCAGGCGGTAAAGAGACTAAGAAGAAAGATATGGCTTCCATCGCTATGAGCTATGGCTATGTATACGTTGCTCAGATTTCCATGGGTGCTGACTTCAACCAGACTGTAAAAGCTATTGCAGAGGCTGAGGCTTATCCGGGACCATCTCTGATCATCGCTTATGCTCCATGTATCAATCATGGTATTAAGAAAGGTATGGCAAAAGCTCAGACAGAGGAAGAATTAGCAGTTAAGGTTGGATACTGGCATAACTTCAGATTCAATCCTGCAGCTGAAGGAAACAAGTTCTCTCTTGATTCCAAGGCTCCGAGCATGGAAGATTATCAGGCATTCCTTGACGGTGAGGTTCGTTACAACTCTCTGAAACGTCAGAATCCTGAGAAGGCTGCAAGACTGTTTGCTAAGAATGAGGCTGAGGCTAAGGCTAGATTTGAATATCTGCAGAAGCTGATCGCTCTTCATAGCGCTGAATAATCTTTTCGGTTTTTGAACGACTGTAAACAAGTTTATAAATCATTAAAAAATAAATAGATAGAGCTATTTATAGTGTCCAGACGATATATGTGGGCCGCGGTACTTTTTGTATCGCGGTCCTTTTATGTATTGCTTAAAAAGGGGACGCCGGGGAATGGCAGAACATCTGAGGCTCAGTCTCGGAACCATGTAATTTCTAAGTATTTGAAAAACCGCTAAAAACATTCAGAAATTGCTCAAACTCGCTTCGCTCAAACAGTGAGCAATTTCTGAATAACGCGGCTTTCCAAATACTAAGAAATTACATGAACCCTCGAGATTCGCCTCAGATGTTCTGTCATTCCCCGGCTGGTTGTTGGCTGATTTAAATACTTTCGTCGTTCTTAAACAATGAAATAATGTTGGCTATAAATTTGACAAGTATTGGATATTTGTCTATAATCAGTGAGAACTTTATAACTCGGTTTAGAATGATAGAATATAAAGGAGCGGTTATGAGGAAATTTGTGAGCAGGGATAGTAAGAAGGATTTCTACTTATTATATACGCTTGTATTTGGGGTTATTTCTTTTTTTATCTATTATCAGTTTGCGGGTAATGGGAAGTCTTTGGTGTGGAGTCATGATGGGATTCCGCAGCATTTGAATTCTCTGGCGTATTATGGGCGGTATCTGAGGGAGGTTCTGCATACGATTTTTGTAGAGCATAAGCTGGAATTGCCTATGTGGGATATGAATATCGGGTATGGTTCAGATATTCTTACAACTTTGCATTATTATGTGATCGGGGATCCGCTGACTTTGTTGTCTGTGTTTGTGCCGGCGGATAAGACGGAGGTTTTGTATGAGGTTCTGATTTTTCTGAGGATCTATCTGGCAGGGATTTCTTTTAGTGTTTTTTGTTTTTATCATAAGAATCCGAAGCAGGCGACGTTTATGGGAACGTTGATCTATATTTTTGCGGGATGGACGATTTATGCGGCTATGAAGCATCCGTATTTTTCCAATCCTATGATTTATCTGCCACTGGTTCTGATGGGGATTGATAAGATTTATAAGAGGGAGAAGCCATGGCTGTTTATCTGGGCGACTGCGGTTTCGGCTATGTCGAATTTCTATTTCTTTTATATGATCTGTATTTTTATGTTTATTTATGCGGCTTTCCGGTATTTTGGGATTTTCAGTGAGAGAAGTGTGAAGGATGTTCTGAGATGGCTGGTGAAGTTTATCGGCTATTATGTGGTGGCTTTGATGATCGCGGCGGTTATTTTTATTCCGGTGGTCATGACGATTTTTGGTACGGATAGGTTTCAGGCTGAGAATTATGTGCCTCTTTTATATGATAAAATTTATTATGAGAAGTATCTGGGTGATCTGATCGGGGAGAATATGATCCAGTGGGGGGTTGCCGGGTATTCTGCTGTTGCTATGGCAGGTGTGTTTGTGCTTTTTTCCAGGAAGAAGAAGTACCTGGATCTGAAATTAGGATTTGGGCTGTTGAATCTGTTTTTGCTGGTGCCTTTTGCAGGGCATGTGCTCAATGGTTTCTCTTATGTGTCCAACAGGTGGATCTGGGCTTATGGGATGATGATCGCGTATATTTTTGTGAAGGCATATCCTGAGCTGTTTACTCTGACTGTGAGGGAAAAGAAGAAGATTTTTGTCATGACGGTGGCGTATTGTGTGCTGGCTCTGTTTGCGAAAGCTGCCAGAACGCAGAGAAATATGGCAGGTGTGCTGGTTCTGGTATTGGCTGTGTTTACGGTTACTTCTTTTGGAAATATTTTTCTGCAGGGGAAGTATATGTGCGGGCTTCTCAGTGCTTTGCTTGTGGTGAGCATTATGTTGAATGTTTCTTATCAGTATTCTTATGAGAAGGATTATCTGTCAGAGTTTGCAGCCGAAGAGGAGTCGCTGGATAAGCTGGAGTCGAATACGGATAAGGCGGTTCTTGCCGCCGGGGATTCAGGTGTCTATCGTTATGACCAGTATGGGGCATTGCCCTATGATAATACTTCTATGTATATGGGTACGAACAGTACTGCTTATTATTTCAGTCTTGCAAACAGCAGTATCAGTGATTTTTTCAGTGAAATGTATCTGAATACGCCATGGGAGCAGCATTATGAGAACCTGGACGGAAGGACGATCCTGGACAGGCTGGCTTCTGTGAAATATTTTGTGATAAGTGGTGATAATTTCCGCTATCTTTCCTATGGATATAATAAAGAGAAGGGCTCTGCAGGAAAGGGAAAAAGTGAGTGCAGGGCTTATGAGAATGAGAATGCACTGCCTCTGGGTTATACTTATGACAGTTATATTCCTGAATCGGAATATGAGAAAATGGATGTGGTAAAAAAGCAGCAGGCTTTGATGGACGGTGTGGTGCTTGAGGAGAGTACACTGCCTGAGGCATCTGTTGATGCTGATAATGAGAATATCCAGTATCGTATGGAGACAGGGGATGGTTGTGCTCTGTCTAAGGGAGCAATCAGGGTGACGAAGGAAGGGGCGCAGCTGAAGCTTGTGTTCCATGGTCTTACGGACAGTGAGAATTACCTGATCGCAGATAATCTGGATTATGACAGTCTTTCACCGAGAGAACTGATTGGTAACAGTCAGTGGAAGAAGATGTCTGAGTATGACCAAAATAAGGTTCTTGATGAGGACAGCCGGTGGCGATACTGGAAGGAATCAAAGGAAGCGGCTATGACAGTCAGCTCCAATGATGTGACCAAGACCATAAAGATTTTTACAGATAAGTATAATGCCTACAGTGGACGGCATGATTTTCTCTGCAATATGGGATATTCCAGATCAGGAGTTCGTACTATGACGATCACCTTTGCTAATACGGGTGTTTATACCTATGATAAATTAAGGGTTGTGAGTCAGCCGGTGCAGGGGATTGAGGAAAAAACTGTGAAGCTGGGTGAAGAAGCTCTCGAGAATGTAAAAATGGGAACGAATGAGATTACAGGGGATATCAGTGTTTCCGAAAAGAAAGCTCTTGTGTTGTCTGTTCCGTACAGTAAGGGATTTACGGCTTATGTGGACGGGAAAGAAACGAAGCTTCAGAAGGCGAATACCATGTTTATGGCTCTGGAACTGGAACCTGGTTCACATGAGATACGCCTTACATATTGCACACCTTATCTGAAAGCGGGAATGCTTCTTTCTGTTCTGGGGCTGGTTATATATGTAATGCTGGTGTTCAGGAAGAAAAAGTAATCCAAATTCCATTGCTTCAGGAAGTCTGGAATGTATCTGAGTCTCGTTACTGAGAACGAAGAGAACAGTAACATACGTGCTATTATCCTGTGAAGTGTTTGACACACTGGAGCATGCAGATTGTTGGAATGGACATTTCTGTAAATTTGTGTATAATAAAGTAGAAATAAGAATTGCGGGAGCTGTAAAGTGCTTAGGAGTAAAATAACCTTTTGCCCCTGACATTATAGAAAATATTTACAGGAGTAACAGACAGTGAATGAGAAACTAGTCTGTTGTATATGAATGAAACAAAATGAGGAATGACATCATGAGTAAATTATCAGTGGTACTTCCGGCATATAATGAGGAGCTGATGGTTGGGAAAACCTGTCGGGTGCTGGCGGAAGTTCTTACAAAAGCGAAGATTCCCTATGAGCTGGTGGTTGTAAACGATGGTTCCGGCGACCGGACATGGGAAGAAATTCAGAAGGCAGGAGAGAGGGATGCGAATGTGACAGGCGTTCTTTTTTCCAGAAATTTCGGAAAGGAAGCAGCGATTTTTGCAGGACTGGCGCAGGCCTGTGGAGATGTGGTGGCTGTCATGGACTGTGACCTGCAGCATCCGCCGCAGACGCTTATTGAGATGTACAGGCTGTGGCAGGAAGGCTATGAAGTGATCGAGGGTGTGAAGGCAGACAGAGGAAAAGAGGGCTTTTTACATAAAGAATGTGCCGGATTTTTCTATGATATCATGTCTAAGGCAACTAAGGTAAATATGAAGGATGCCTCGGATTTTAAGATGATGGACAGGAAGGCTGTGGACAGTATTCTGTCTATGCCTGAGAGGAATATGTTCTTTCGGGCTACTTCTTCCTGGGTGGGATATAAGACTACCAGTGTGGAATTTGAGGTGCAGGAGAGAGAGGCCGGCGTTTCCAAGTGGTCTCCCTGGGCGCTGGTGAAATATGCGTTCACAAATATCGTGGCATTTACTACTTTTCCGCTGCAGTTTGTTACGATCACAGGAGCGATATGTTTTGCCTGTTCGCTGGTCCTTATGGTCTATTCGCTTGTGCAGTATTTTACAGGTTCTGCAGTGGAAGGTTATACCACCCTGCTGATGGTGCTACTTCTGGTGGGAAGCGCCATGATGATCAGTCTTGGAATTATTGGATATTATATTTCCAAGATTTATGAAGAAGTAAAGCGCAGACCGAGATATATTATTTCAAAAGTAATTAAGAATGGAAATATACAGGACTGAGAGGATATATTTGTATGAAGCAATGGATCAGAAAAATGTATGAAAGTTCCGTTATCCGCTATATTTTCTTTGGCGGATGTACCACTATGGTAAATCTGGTCAGCTTTTTCATTCTCAGAAAGCTGAAGGTGGAGCTGAATATCGCCAATATTATTTCAATCATCCTGGCGATCCTGTTTGCCTATGTGGTAAATTCGAAGTATGTTTTTCAGGATAAATGCGAGACATTGAAGGATCATGTTCAGCCATTCTGCAAATTTGTCAGTGCCAGACTGATCACTATGGTGATCGAGGTTGGCGGTGTATGGCTGCTTGTGTCAGTGATGGGGCTTAATGATATGATCGGGAAATTCCTGACACAGTTTATTGTGTTGATACTGAATTATGTATTCAGTAAATTTTTTGTGTTTACAACAGGGAAATCAAAATAATGAAGGAAAAGAGAGGGAAAACTCATGACTCTGGAAGAAGCTATTGCAAAGATTAAGCCATTAGATCACAATGCCATGGAGATTGCACAGAAAAGATGGGACAGTATTGCGAAACCACTGCATTCTCTTGGAAAACTGGAGACTCTTTTGATCCAGATCGCGGGAATTACAGGAAACGCAGAGGTGGATCTTTCCAGGAGAGGTCTGATTGCCATGTGCGCGGATAATGGCGTGGTAGAAGAGGGTGTGACACAGACCGGACAGGAAGTTACTGCCATCGTTGCCGAGAATTTTCTGAAATATGACACATCTGTCGGTGTGATGTGTAAGCAGAACCATGCGGAGATTTTTCCGGTGGATATGGGGATGGTGACGGATACAAAAGTCCGCACAGACCATAAAATTGCCTATGGTACACAGAATATGACCAAGGGTCCTGCCATGACAAGAGAACAGGCTGTAAAGGGGCTTGAAGCAGGCATTGACATGGTAAGGGAACTGAATGATAAGGGCTACCGGATTCTGGCAACAGGGGAAATGGGAATCGGAAATACAACCACCAGCAGTGCAGTTGCTTCTGTGTTGCTGAAACAGCCGGTGGAAGAGATGACAGGGCGCGGCGCAGGTCTGACCAGCGAGGGACTTGTGCGCAAGATCAATGCGATCAAAAAAGCCATTGCATTAAATGAACCGGATCCTGAGGATGCCATTGATGTTCTGGCAAAGGTAGGCGGTCTTGATATCGCTGGAATGGCAGGTGTCTTTCTGGGAGGTGCGGTTTATGGTATTCCTGTAGTCATGGACGGATTTATTTCCTGTGTTTCTGCGCTGATCGCCATGCGTATCTGCCCGGCTGCGAGGGATTATATTCTTGCATCCCATGTATCAAATGAGCCGGCTGCCCATCTGATCCTTGAGAATATGGGGAAAGAGGCAATCATTCATGCGGATATGTGTCTGGGCGAGGGAACCGGAGCAGTAGCTTTATTCCCGATCCTTGATCTGGCAGCAGCGGTTTATCATTCTATGAGTACTTTTGACGATATCCATGTGGAACAGTATGAGGAGCTGAAATAATGCTGACGCTTGTGACAGGGGGAAGCGGGAGCGGAAAATCTGCTTTTGCGGAAGACAGGGTGCTTTCTTTCGGGGATGCACAGAGGATTTATATAGCGACCATGCACCCTTTTGATGAAGAGAGCCATAAAAGGATCGAGAGACACCAAAAGATGCGTGCAGGAAAAGGTTTCGAGACAGTTGAGTGCTATACAGGGCTCAAAAATGTGAAACTGCCTGCCGGATGTGTGGTGCTTCTGGAATGTATGTCGAATCTGGTGGCAAATGAAATGTTTGAAGAACAGGGAGCCCATGACCGGACAGTTTCGGAAGTTACAAAAGGGATTGAGAATCTGCTGGAACAGGCTGCTCATGTGGTAATCGTTACAAATGAGATTTTTTCAGATGCGGTTGTGTTTGACGGAGATATGGATTCTTATCTGGAATATCTGGGAAAAATCAATCAGGCTGCTGCGCAGAGAGCTGATGAAGTGGTGGAAGTTATATATGGGATACCAGTCTTTCACAAATCTGCAGATACCTGCAGCAATCTTTGCAAATAATATATTTGACAGGATTGCCATAATATGAAAAAGAGGAATTGATCAATGAAATCTTTATGGAATAATTTTAAGGTGGCATTTGCCATGTTTTCTAAGATTCCCATGCCCCGCGCTGACTGGACAAAGGAAAATATGAAGTATATGTTCTGCTTTTTTCCGTTTATCGGAACTGTGATCGGCGGGCTGACTATGCTGGTGGCATATCTGGGACTTCGGTTTGGGTATCAGCCGGGATTCGTGACAGCAGTGCTGGTGCTGGTACCGGTATTTGTGACAGGCGGGATCCATGTGGATGGTCTTTTGGATACTTCGGATGCCCTGAGTTCCTGGCAGGAGAGAAGCAGAAGGCTGGAGATTCTTAAGGATTCCCATGCAGGTGCTTTTGCCGTTATTACTGCGGCGGTATATTTCATTGCCTGGTACGGCGCTTACAGTCAGTTGTTTAACAGTGCAGAGAATATGAGGGCGATCGGAATTCTGAGCCTTGGTTTTATGGTTTCCAGATGTCTGTCAGGGATTGGAGTTATTACCTTTCCGAAAGCAAAGGCAGACGGTACAGTTGCTGAGTTTTCCAGAAATTCTTCAGATGTGCTCTCGAGAAATGTGCTGATCGTCTATCTGGTGCTTCTGGCTGCGGGAATGATTTTGATCCGGCCTGTATGGGGAAGTCTGGCTTTTGTGGGAGCTTTGCTGATTTTCTGGTATTATCATCATATTGCGATGAAGTACTTTGGCGGGACAACCGGGGATATTTCAGGATTCTTTCTTTGTATCTGTGAAGTTGGGATGGCATTGATCCTGGCGGTGGTTTCTAATTTTTGAGGAGAAGAGTATGGAAATGATAATCGGCGGTGCATATCAGGGAAAGACTGAATATGCCAGGAAACAGTATCCACAGTTAAGGTGGAGTGACGGCGGTTCTGTCACAGAGGAGGAACTGATGAATGCTCAGGGTGTGACTGGTTTTCAGCAGTATATCCGCAGTGAACTGGAGAATGGAAAGGATGTGTCAGATCTTGCGGAAAAAATCATCTGTAAGAATCCGGATATTGTCCTTGTCTCTCAGGAAGTAGGGTACGGGGTTGTACCTGTGGATGCTTTTGACAGAAAATACAGAGAGGCTGTAGGGCGTGTATGTACGAAGCTGGCAGCATACAGCCATAAGGTGACGCGCGTGATCTGCGGGATTGGAACGGTGATCAAAGATGATTAAATTATGGCTGATCAGACATGGAAAAACAGAAGGGAATAAACTTTCCAGATATATCGGCACAACGGATGAGCCGTTATGTCAGGAGGGAACAGAGTTTCTGCATAAGATGGATTATCCAAAGGTTCAGGCGGTTTATGTAAGTCCTCTGAAACGATGCGTGCAGACAGCAGAGATTCTTTTTCCGGGAGAGCCGGTACATATTATTGAAGAGCTGGCAGAATGTGATTTCGGAGAGTTTGAAAATAAGAACTATAAAGAGCTGGAAGGTAATCCGCACTATCAGGAATGGATTGACAGCAACGGTACTCTGCCTTTTCCGGGAGGAGAAAGCAGGGAAGGGTTTAAAAGCAGAAACCTGAGAGGATTTGACAGGGTTGTGTCCGGATGTATCCGCAGCCATGTGGCAGAGGCGGCACTTGTCATCCATGGCGGTACGATCATGAATATCATGGAAGAGTATGCAGATATACAGAAACCATTTTATGAGTGGCATGTGAGAAATGGCGGCGGCTATGAGGTGGAGCTGGATGAGAATCTCTGGAAGAATGGACGAAAACAGCTCAGGGTTAATTCTGCGATTATGGAAGGATAACTCTCCTATCTTACAAAAATTGTTGACAAACCTGAAAATTTGTCATAAAATCAGCTTCATCAGAAAACAGGAAAATCAAAAAAAGAACGAGGTTGTTCATTGTCATCAATGACTGCCCCGTTCTTTTTTATCTGTTCACCGGAGATAGTATAAAACCTAAAAAAAATTTGAAAAACCAAAAAGTTTTTGTAAATTCTACTTGCATTATTCGGAGAAGTATGTTACAGTATTAGTACATAATTCCTAAACAAAAGGTAAAAAGCAGTATCGAATTGGTAGTTTTTGACAAGTGAAAGGAGGAACTATATGCTGGTAATTGGTAATGGAAGAATGATCACACAGGACGCATCCAATCCATTTCTGGAGAATGGTGCTGTAGCAATGGATGGTAACACCATAGTAATGGTGGGGGTAACTGAAGAGGTAAAGAAAGTTTATCCGGATGCTGAATTTGTTGATGCGAAGGGTGGGGTTATCATGCCGGCATTTATTAATGCCCATGAGCATATCTACAGCTCCTTCGCAAGAGGCTTAAGCATTAACGGATATAATCCTCAGGGATTTCTGGATATTCTGGATGGCTTATGGTGGACAGTTGACCGTCATCTGACACTGGAGCAGACAAAGCTTTCTGCATATGCTACATACATTGATTCTATCAAGAACGGTGTAACCACAGTGTTTGACCATCATGCAAGTTTTGGCCATATTACAGGTTCCCTCAATGCGATCGAGGAAGCTGCGAAGGATTTAGGTGTGCGTACCTGCCTCTGCTATGAGATTTCTGACCGTGACGGAATGGAGAAATCCAGAGAATCTGTAATGGAGAACGTGAATTTTATCAAGCATGCACTTGCAGACGACAGTGATATGATCGCCGGAATGATGGGTATGCATGCATCCTTTACAATCTCTGATGAGACAATGGCTCTCTGCAATGAACTGAAACCGGAAGGTGTTGGATATCACATCCATGTAGCAGAAGGCATTTACGATCTCCATCAGTGTCTGAAAGAGCATGGCAAACGTATTGTTGACCGTCTTCATGACTGGAACATCCTTGGACCGAAGACTTTACTCGGTCACTGTATCTATGTGAATGAACATGAAATGGATCTGATCAAAGATACAGATACCATGGTTGTACATAACCCGGAATCTAACATGGGTAATGCATGCGGATGTCCTCCAACCATGAGAATGGTACAGAAGGGAATCCTCACAGGTCTTGGTACAGACGGATATACTCATGATATGATGGAATCCTGGAAGGTTGCAAATGTTTTACACAAACACAGCCTCTGCGACCCGAACGCAGCCTGGGGAGAAGTTCCACAGATGCTTTTTGAAGGAAATGCAAAGATTGCAAACAGATACTTTAAGAAACAGCTCGGTGTCCTGAAAGAGGGTGCGGCAGCAGACGTGATCGTGATCGATTATGATCCGCTGACACCAATGAATGAAAGCAACATTAACGGACATCTGATGTTCGGTGTAAACGGAAGCATGGTCCAGACTACTGTATGTAACGGTAAAGTCCTGATGAAAGACCGCGAAGTCCTTGTATGCGACGAGGCAAAAGTTATGGCAGACTGCCGTCAGGCTGCAAAAGAACTTGCAGATGATATTAATGGTTAATCTGTAAAGAATTGTAAAAAAGATAAGTTTTCTGCCTGGCAAAAATAAATGTAAATAAAATATAGAACGGATGGAGAGAAGCCATACCGTATGAAATAATGGAGGATCGGATTATGAGTGAAGTCATGACCTGTATGCCCTTTGAACAGTTAATGAACTGGGTATTAGAAGAAAAGAAAACAAAAGGAACAGTTTTCGGACAGCACAGAGCTTATGCAGCGGAAACTGACAGGAAGCTGAATATATTTGAGAGAAATCTGGAAACACCGATCGGACCTGCTGCAGGACCGCATACACAGTTAACACAGAACATTGTTGCTTCTTACTATGCAGGCGCACGTTTCTTTGAGCTGAAAACAGTTCAGAAGATGGACGGTGCAGAGCTTGCAGCCTGTATCAACAGACCATGTATCCTTGCAGATGATGAAGGATATAACTGTGAATGGTCTACAGAGCTTTATGTTCCTCAGGCAATGGGAGAATATATTAAAGCATGGTTTATCCTGCATGTGATCGCCAAAGAATTTGATCTGGGTGCACAGGACGGATTCCAGTTCAATATTTCCGTTGGATATGATCTTGCAGGGATCAAAGAGCCAAAGGTTAATACTTTCATTGACAGTATGATGGAAGCAAAAGATACTGAAATCTTTAAAGAATGTAAACAGTGGTTATTGGACAATGTAGATAAATTTGAAAAAGTTACAAAAGAAGATATTGAGGCGATTCCGTCTGATATCTGTAATTCCGCAACAATCTCTACTCTCCATGGATGTCCTCCAAACGAGATTGAGAGCATTGCAAATCATCTGTTTAAAGAGAAACATTTGAACACATTTATCAAATGTAACCCGACTCTCCTGGGATATGAATTTGCCAGAAAGACCATGGATGACATGGGATATGATTATATGGTATTTGGTGATTTCCATTTCAAAGATGACTTACAGTACGAAGATGCGATTCCGATGTTTAAGAGACTGCAGGCACTTGCAGATGAATTGAACCTTGCGTTTGGTGTGAAGATCACCAATACATTCCCTGTAGATGTTACAAGAAATGAACTTCCAAGCGAAGAAATGTATATGTCCGGAAAATCTCTTTTCCCGTTATCCATTTCTCTTGCAGCCAGACTTTCCCGGGAATTTGACGGAAAACTCCGTATCGCTTATTCAGGCGGTGCTGATTACTATAATATCGACCGTATCGTCGGATGTGGTGTATGGCCTGTAACAGTGGCAACTACACTTCTGAAGCCGGGCGGATATCAGAGATTTACCCAGATGGCAGAGAAAGTAATGGCTGACGGTGTGAAAGAATGGAAAGGCATTGATGTAGCTGCACTTGAGCAGCTGGCCGAGGATGCGAAAAAAGATACTCACCATGTAAAGAGCATCAAACCGCTTCCTAAGAGAAAAACTGATTCAGAGGTTCCGCTCCTTGACTGTTTCTTTGCTCCATGCGAAGAAGGATGTCCGATCCACCAGGATATCACAACCTATGTGAAGCTGGCAGGAGAAGGCGATTATGCACAGGCATTAAGAGTTATCCTTGAGAAAAATGCACTTCCATTTATCACAGGTACTCTCTGTGCGCACAACTGTATGTACAAATGTACACGTAACTTCTATGAAGAACCTGTAAATATCCGCAACACTAAGCTCATCGCAGCACAAAACGGATATGATACAGTGATCGATGAGATCAAAGCAGGCACAGCAGACGGTAAGAAAGTAGCTGTTGTAGGTGCAGGTCCTGCAGGTATTGCTTCTGCATACTTCCTTGCAAGAGCAGGTGCTTCTGTAACAGTATTTGAGAAAGAAGAGAAAGCCGGCGGCGTGATCCGTTATGTGATCCCGGGATTCCGTATCTCTGATGATGCAATCGATAAAGATGTTTCCTTCATCCAGAAGATGGGTGTGGAGATCAAAACAGGTACAGAAGTGAAATCCGTACAGGAATTAAAAGCACAGGGTTATGACGCAGTGATCGTTGCAACAGGTGCAAATAAACCGGGTACTCTGAAGCTTGAAAAGGGTGAAACCATCAATGCTCTGAAATTCTTAAGAGATTTCAAAGCAACTGGCGGTAAGGTTGCGCTGGGTAAAAACGTAGTTGTGATCGGTGGCGGTAACACTGCCATGGATACTGCAAGAGCTGCGAAACGTACAGAAGGTGTAGAACATGTTTACTTGGTATACAGAAGAACCAAACGCTATATGCCAGCAGCAGAAGATGAGTTACTGGAAGTACTGGAAGAGGGCGTAGAGTTCAAAGAACTTCTTTCTCCTGTATCTCTGGAAAACGGCAAACTGCTCTGTAAGAAGATGGAACTTGGCAGCATGGATGCTTCCGGACGTGCAGGTGTAACAGAAACGGGCGAAACAGAAGAAGTTTTGGCTGATACAGTGATCGTTGCAGTTGGCGAGAAAGTTCCGACTGAGTTCTATGAAGCAAATGGTATTGCGGTCAATGAGCGCGGAAAAGCCCGCATCAATGATAAGACAATGGAGACAAGTGCAGAAGGCGTTTACGTTGTCGGTGACGGTGCAAGGGGAGCTGCTACGATCGTAGAAGCGATCCGCGACGCACAGGTTGCTGCAAAAGCAATCCTTGGACATGATATTGTAAAAGGACAGCCTGTACCGGGAACAGAAAAAGACTGTTACTCCAAAAAAGCAATACTCAAAGAAAGCAAGGACGCTGCGAGCGAAAGTGAGCGCTGTCTGACCTGTAATAAAGTCTGTGAGAATTGTGTAGATGTATGTCCAAACAGAGCAAACATCTCCATCAAAGTTCCGGGAATGGCAATGAATCAGGTGATCCATGTAGATTATATGTGTAACGAATGCGGCAACTGCAAGAGCTTCTGTCCATATGCAAGTGCACCGTACAAGGATAAATTTACATTATTTGCTTCTGAGGCAGATATGGCAGACAGCACAAATGATGGATTTGCAGTGATCAATCCGGAGACAAAAGAGTGCAAGGTTCGTCTCCTTGGTCAGATTTCCGACTGCAAGGCAGATGATGCAAATGATAAGTTGTACGAAGGTCTTCGCAGACTGATCTGTGCAGTAATCGATGATTACAGCTATCTGATCATGAAATGATGATCCTAGTACATCGTTTTCGAAATAACTATACCACTCACTTGTCTGCGAATCCGATTGCACAGGTCTAAAAGCCTCAGCGTAGCCCGCTACGCCTGCGTTTTTATACCAGCACACTCGAATCCGCATCCTACGCGATTGATATAGTTATTTACGAAACACTGTACTAGAGCGTGTCTGAAAACAGGAATAAAGAGCTGTAAAATAATTTTAAATTTGTAATATCAGATAACTTATAAAGAAATATTTAACTCTGTCCACAGCAGAAAAAGGCTGTGGACAGCGTTGCATATCAGGCTGAATCGCGGCCGCATGTTACTTTTGTAATAAATTCATGCGGTATCACAGGCAGATAAAAAACAGAAAGAGGTAAACTCTGGCTGACTGCCCTAATTGGCAGACGTGCGAAAAAGAAAGGAGAGTCCGATATGGCAGTATTTACAGTCAATGGACAAAAGGTCGAACCGACCGGAAATCAGAAACTACTGCGCTTTTTGAGGGATGAACTTCATCTGACTTCAGTGAAGGACGGCTGCAGTGAAGGAGCCTGCGGAGCCTGTACAGTTATAATTGACGGAAAAACATGCAAGGCATGTGTGCCGGACACAGATTTACTGGATGGCAGGACAGTGATCACAGTAGAAGGACTGACTGAATGGGAGAGGGAAGTCTATACCTACGCTTATGGAAAAGCAGGTGCTGTTCAGTGTGGATTCTGTATTCCGGGTATGGTAATGTGTACAAAGGCTCTTCTGGACGTGAACAAAGAGCCCACAGATGATGAGATTAAATATGCACTGCGCAATAACTATTGCCGCTGCACGGGCTATGTAAAAATTATGGATGCAGTAAGGCTGGCTGCGAAAGTTTTAAAGACGGGTGTGATTCCGGATGATCTGGATCCGGACTGGAATATAGGACATAGAGTATCCAGAGTGGATGTGGAGGAGAAAGTACTGGGAACCGGCAAATATCCGGATGATTTTTACTTTGACGGAATGCTGTATGGGGTGGCACTCAGAAGTAAATATCCACGTGCACGTGTACTTGAGATCGATACAGCAGCAGCAAAGGCACTTTCCGGGGTAGAAGCGGTATTAACAGCAGAGGACATTCCGGGAGAGAATAAGATCGGACATCTGAAACATGATCAGTATTCACTGATACCTGTAGGGGGTCTGACACATTATCTTGGAGATGCCATTGCCGTTATTGCTGCAAAAGACAGAGAAACAGCTGAGAAAGCTAAGAAACTGATCAAAGTAAAATATGAAGTGCTGCCTCATATTCGTACAATTGAGGAAGCAGCGGCAGAGGATGCACCGAAGGTATTTGATGAAGAAGAAAATAATATCTGTGCACATAAACATATCAGCAGAGGAAATGCAGATGAAGCAATCCGTAATTCCAAATATGTGATCAGTCATCATTTTGAAACCCCATGGACAGAACATGCATTTCTTGAGCCTGAGTGCGCAGTGGCTTTGTATGATGAGGACGGAGATATTTTCGTATATTCCACAGATCAGTCTGCACACCAGACATTACATGAGTGTTCCCTGTTACTTGGAACGGACAGAGTAAAGGTACAGAATGCACTTGTAGGCGGCGGATTCGGCGGAAAGGAAGATATGACAGTACAGCATCTGGCTGCGCTGCTCACTTATGCTACTAAGAAACCGGTGAAGATGAAACTGACCAGAGCAGAATCCCTGCTGGTTCATCCGAAGCGTCATCCGTTTTATATGGATATGACCATGGGCTGCGATGAGAACGGCAATATCATGGGGGTAAAAGCGAAAGTAGCATCAGATACAGGTGCATTTGCCTCACTTGGCGGTCCTGTGCTGGAACGTGCATGTACTCATGCGGCAGGTCCCTATCATTATGAGAATTTCGAGATTGAAGGAACTGCTTATTATACCAACAATCCGCCTGCCGGAGCGTTTCGCGGTTTTGGTGTAACCCAGACCTGTTTTGCAACAGAAACCCTACTGAATATGATGGCAGACAAAGTAGGTATCACTCCATGGGAAATCCGTTACCGCAATGCGATCCGTCCCGGTGAGACGCTTCCGAATGGTCAGATCGTAGATAATTCCACAGGTCTTGTGGAGACACTGGAAGCTGTAAAGAAGAAGTATGATGCTGCTCTGGAAGAAGGAAAACCGGTGGGAATCGGCTGCGCCATGAAGAATGCCGGTGTCGGTGTCGGTATCCCGGATACAGGCCGCGTGAAACTCGTATTTGAGAAAGATAAAAAGCTGCACATCTATTCCGGTGCTTCCTGTATCGGCCAGGGACTTGGTACAGTCCTGACACAGATGGTAGTCACCAATACAGATCTGAAGCATGAAGATATTGTATATGAGAGAAGTAATACCTGGTTCGCACCGGATTCAGGTACAACTTCCGGTTCCAGACAGACTCTGGTAACAGGGGAAGCCTGCCGCAGAGCCTGCGATAAGGTTATGGAGGACCGCAATGCAGGTAAGACCATTGATGATGTGATCGGTAAAATTTATTATGGGGAATATCTTGCAAAGACAGATCCTCTTGGCGCAAATGTGCCGAATCCTGTTTCCCATGTAGCCTACGGCTATGCGACGCAGATGTGTATCCTGGATAAGAAAACAGGTAAGATTGAGGAAATGGTTGCTGCACATGATGTGGGCAAGGCAGTCAATCCACTGTCTTGTGAAGGTCAGATTGAGGGCGGCGTAGTGATGTCCATAGGATTTGCACTGAGAGAGCATTATCCGATCGATGAGAACTGTAAACCAATTGACAAGTATGGATCTCTTGGTCTGTTCCGCTCTCATGAGATTCCGAAAATCGATGCCATCGTTGTTGACAAACCGGGACTGAATGTAGCCTGTGGTGCCATTGGAATCGGTGAGATCACCTCTATCCCAACTGCACCTGCAATTGCAGATGCATATTTCAGATGGAATGGTGAAAGACAATATAGTCTTCCTCTGACCGGAACACCATATGAAAGGAAGTGCTGAATATGGCAGTAAAGAAGAAATTTCCATATCGCGCGGCTGTAGTTGCATGTAATGGGGGATGCAGATCAGCCGAAGGTGAGGCCGGCTGTGCAGATGGATGTATCGGATGTAAAGCCTGTATAGATAAATGTAAATTCGGAGCCATTTCCATCAATGAGTATGGTGTGGCGGAAGTGGATGAGGAGAAATGCATTGGCTGTGGCGCCTGTGCGAAAGTCTGCCCACAGAAAGTGATCCATGTCCATGAGTGTGCAAACTACATTGTGGTAAAATGTTCCAATAAGAAAAAAGGTGCAGAAGCAAAGAAGCAATGTAACGTCAGCTGTATCGGCTGTGGAATCTGCGAGAAGACCTGCACAGCCGGTGCGATAAAAGTAAAAGACAACTGTGCAGTGATCGAGGAATCCATATGTCTGAGCTGTGGTATGTGCGCAGTGAAATGCCCAAGACACGTTATCCATGACCTGCATGGAATATTGACAGAAATACGTTAAGTAAATCAGGTTACTGTTCACTTTGTTCTTAGTAATACATTACAAAGGATATTCTCAGTGAACAGTAACCCAATCAAACAACTTCGTTAATAGGAAAATAATACGTAAAAATTGAATAAAAGATTGCAATTTCATATCCAAATATGCTATACTTAAATCAGAAAACAGATAACAATTATGCAAATAAAAAGTAAATTCGCCTGATGTCAGAAAAAAGGTGAAGGAAAGTAGCATGGTTCGGAGCCGGACATAAGTCCTGAGGGGAACAGACAGATACCTTGGGGTGTGTCCGGCTCCTTCTATATAATAACCAAAAATAAATACAGAGAAGGTGAAAACATGATTGGAAAGAGTGTTCCAAGAGTAGATGCCTATGACAAAGTTACAGGACGTGCAAAATTTACTGATGACCTGGTTCCTGCCAACTGTCTGGTGGCAAAAATCTATCACGCAAAGATCGGAAACGGTATCGTAAAATCAATCGATACCAGTAAAGCAGAGGCTCTGGACGGCGTAGTAAAAGTGGTTACTTTTAAAGACGTACCGAATCATTGTTATCCTACGCCGGGACATCCCTGGTCTGTGGAGCTGGCACATCAGGATGTTGCAGACCGCAATATCCTTACCGGAAGAGTCCGTTATTACGGAGATGATATTGCTGCTGTAGTGGCAGAAGATGAAATCACAGCCCAGAGGGCATTGCGCCTGATCGAAGTTGAATATGAAGAATATCCGGTAGAAATCCATCCGCGTAAATCCATGTATGGAAGCAAACCGCCAATCCATCTCGACAAAAAGGATAATGTACTTGTCCGTTCCAATTACTTTATCGGAAATGTGGAAGAAGGGCTGAAGGAATCCGAAACAGTTATAAAACGCAGTTATAAAACCCCGATCGTGCAGCACTGCCACATTGAGAATCCGATTTCCTGTGCATACATGGAAAATGGCAGGATCATAGTTGTGACTTCCACTCAGATTCCGCATATTGTCCGGCGTGTGATCGGGCAGGCTCTTGGAATCCCATGGGGAAAGATCAGAGTCATTAAGCCATACATAGGTGGAGGATTCGGAAATAAGCAGGATGTGCTGTATGAACCGTTAAATGCGTTTCTTACCACGCAGGTTGGCGGCAGACCGGTCAAACTCGATATAACCAGAGAGGAAACTTTCTGCAACACCAGAACCCGTCATTCTATTGAGTATGATCTGACGGCAGGTGTTGACAGTGAGGGGCATCTTCTGGCAAAGGATATGCTGGCTATTTCCAATCAGGGAGCATATGCCTCCCATGGACACGCCATAGCAGCCAATGGCCTGACTGCCTGGAGGCTGCAGTATGCATGTCCGAATATCAAAGGAGAAGCATATACTGTCTATACGAATACACCGGTAGGCGGAGCGATGCGTGGATACGGGATCCCGCAGGTATGTTTTGCAATTGAGTGCTTTATGGATGATATTGCAAAAGAGATCGGGATGGATCCTCTGGAGTTCAGAAAGAAAAATCTTATCAAAGGATATTATGAGGATGCTTACCTGAAGCCGATCGCAGCAAACACCAACGGGATTTTTGAATGTCTGGAAAAAGGTGCAGATTATATCCACTGGGAAGAAAAACGAAAAGAATATACAAACCAGACAGGTAATATCCGCAGAGGCGTCGGAATGTCACTTTTCTCCTATAAGACGGGTGTATGGCCGATCTCACTGGAAATTGCAGGTGCAAGAATGACTCTGAATCAGGATGGAAGTGTTGGCCTGATGCTGGGAGCTACTGAAATCGGTCAGGGTGCTGATACGGTATTTTCCCAGATGACGGCTGAGGTTTTAAATATGGATATCAGTGATATTCATATCCAGACAGTCCAGGATACTGATGTAACGCCATTTGATACCGGTGCCTATGCATCCAGACAGTCGTTTGTAACAGGAACAGTTGTTAAAGACTGCGCAAATCTTCTGAAGGAAAAGATTCTGGCTTATGCAAAAGAGCTGCTGCCTGAAGAGACAAGGAAACTGAGGCTTGATCATGGATGGATCATGGCAGGAAAGGATCCGGCAATATCTCTTGGAAATCTTGCATTGGAAAGTTATTACAGTCTTGGCAATTCTTCTGTTATTACAGCAGAGGTTTCCGAGCAGGTAAAGAAAAATACGATTGCTACAGGATGCTGCTTTGCTGAAGTGGAAGTTGATATAAAGCTTGGCAAGATCAAAATCCTTCATATCATTAATGTGCATGACAGCGGTAAGCTTATTAATCCGAAACTGGCTGAAATGCAGGTACAGGGCGGTATGTCTATGGGAATGGGATACGGTCTGTCAGAGCAGCTCATTCTGGATGAGAAAACAGGAAGACCACTGAACGGAACCCTGCTGGACTATAAACTGATGACAATGATGGATACTCCTGATATCAAGGCAGATTTTGTGGAACTTGATGATCCGATTGGACCTTTCGGAAACAAAGCACTGGGTGAACCGCCGGCAATTCCGGGTGCACCGGCAATCCGTAATGCAGTACTTCATGCAACAGGTGTAGCCTTTAATGAAAATCCTCTGACACCACAGAGACTGATCGATGGCTTTATAAGGGCCGGACTTATTTAGAGGGGAGGGGATTTTATGTACGATATTGAGAACTATTATCAGGCTGAAAGTGTAAAAGATGCTGTGAGATTACTGAATGAACATCCGGATGCCAGGATCATTTCCGGAGGAAGTGATGTGCTGATCAAAATCCGGGAGGGAAAATTTGCCGGAACTTCTCTGGTGAGCATCCATGGGATCAAAGAAATCCAGGGTGTAAAAATGGCGGATAACGGAGATATTTATATTGGTGCCGGAACTGTCTTCTCACATATAACAAATGATGCAATTATCAGGAAATATATTCCGGTTCTTGGCGAGGCTGTAGATCAGGTAGGAGGACCACAGGTACGAAATATTGGTACTATCGGTGGAAACATCTGCAACGGAGCAGTCAGTGCGGACAGTGCACCGACCGTATTTTCCCTGAACGCACTGCTGAGGCTGGAAGATGGAAAGGAAGGCCGTCTTGTACCTGTAAAAGATTTCTATCTTGGACCCGGCAGGGTGGATCTGCGGCAGGGAGAGATCCTGACCTATGTGATCATTCCTGCAAAAGAATATGAAGGGTATCATGGTCATTATATTAAGTATTCCATGCGAAATGCCATGGATATCGCAACGATCAGCTGTAGTGTGGTGGGCAAGGTAGATCAACAGGCAGGAGTGATAGAAGATGTGCGCATTACCTTTGGAGTTGCAGCTCCGGTTCCGTACCGCTGCACAAAGGCAGAAGAGACTTTGAAGGGCATGAAGATAGAAGAAAGCCTTTATGAAAAGACAGCACAGCTGATCCGGGAGGAAATCAATCCGAGAGATTCCTGGAGAGCATCCAAGGCATTTCGTCTTCAGATTGGCGGAGAAATTGCGGCACGGGCATTGAGACGTACCGTAGAACTTGCAGGAGGTGACCGCATATGAAAAAGCAGATGCAGCTTGTACGATGTACAGTAAACGGAAGAGAAGTTGAAGAATATGTAGATGTAAGGGAGTCACTGCTTGATATGCTTCGCAACCGGCTTGGACTGACTTCTGTAAAAAAGGGCTGTGAAGTAGGAGAATGTGGTGCCTGTACAGTAATCATAGACGGAGAGACTATTGACTCCTGTATTTATCTGGCAGTCTGGGCGGAGGGTAAAAATATCCGTACACTGGAAGGTCTGGAGAAAAACGGAGAACTTACCAGGATTCAGGAGGCATTTATCGAAGAAGGTGCCATACAGTGCGGTTTCTGCACTCCCGGATTTATCATGTCTGCCACTGTTTTACTGGAACGTGGAGAGAAATTATCAAGAGATGCGATTCGGAAACATATGGCAGGAAATCTCTGCCGCTGCACAGGTTATGAGAACATTGTAAATGCGGTGGAAAAAGTAATGGATGAAAATGAGACAAGAAGAGGAAAGACAGTAAGATGACAAACAGATACACAAATGTCCCAAAATCTGACAATAAACCGGAAAATGTTGTAATAATAAGAGGTGGCGGTGATCTGGCCAGCGGTACGATCCACAGATTATACCGATGCGGCTACCGTCTTCTGGTACTGGAATGTGAGAAACCCACTGCGATCAGGCGAATGGTTTCTTTTTGCGAGGCTGTTTACGACGGGCAGTCTTCTGTGGAAGGAGTTCTCTGCAGAAAAGTTGACAGTGTAGAGGAATGCGAGGCAGTCTGGAAAGCCGGGGAGATTCCTCTTATGGCAGACACAGAAGGAACTGTCCTTAAGAAATACAGACCTGCAGCACTGATAG
This sequence comes from Blautia sp. DFI.3.45, assembly GCF_020593505.1. NCBI lineage: Bacteria > Bacillati > Bacillota > Clostridia > Lachnospirales > Lachnospiraceae > Blautia > Blautia sp. DFI.3.45. The sequence continues at coordinate 91,366 of NZ_JAJDMI010000005.1, read as the reverse complement.
ATGCAATTCTTGCAAAAAAGAATCTTGGAACCACCAGAGAGATGGCAGATCTAACCGTTGGTCTTGGACCGGGATTTGTGGCAGGTGAGGATGTGGATTATGTAGTGGAGACTATGAGAGGCCACAATCTTGCCAGGATCATCACAAAAGGCGCTGCTATGCCAAACACAGGAGTTCCGGGTATCATTGGAGGATTTGGAAAAGAGCGCGTGCTCCATGCTCCTGCTACAGGGGAAATCCATTGTATCTCAAAGATTGCAGATATCGTGGAGAAGGATCAGGTCCTTGCCTGGATCGGAGATACACCTGTCAGGGCTTCTCTTACAGGAGTTTTGCGTGGCATGATCAGAGATGGATTTACAGTGCCGAAGGGGATGAAAATTGCAGATATTGATCCGCGCAAAGAACAAAAGAAAAACTGTTTCACGATTTCCGACAAAGCCCGCTGTATTGCCGGCAGTGTATTGGAAATCCTGCTTTCAGAAGGAGTGATGCCATATGAAGCACCAGGTCGATTTTCTGGAACTGCTGCAGATTGATTATGAAAAATACCCTGTGATCGCTGTAGTTGGCGGCGGCGGCAAAACCAGCCTGATCTACCGCCTTACAGATGAACTGATCGATAAGGGAAAGAGAGTGATCATTACCACGACCACCCATATGGCAGGAGAATCTGAACTTCCGTTTGCCAGGGGCGGAGATGCAGTCAGGGTAAAAGAACTTCTGGACAAAGAAAGATATGTGATTGCTGCGGAATATGAGGAGGACACAGGTAAATATGCGTCTCTGACAGATGAAAAACTGGAAGAACTGAGAGAATTATGCGATGTAATGCTTGTGGAAGCGGACGGAGCAAAGCATCATCCGGTAAAAGTCCCGGAGAAATGGGAGCCTGTAATCCCCAGATGTGCGGACATTGTGATCAGTGTGATCGGGCTGGACTGTCTGGGGCAGCCAATCAGTCAGAGTGCTTACCGTATGGAACGTACCTCGGAATTTCTCAGGAAAAGTCTAGAAGCTCCGATCACTGAAGAAGATATTGTAAAGATTGCGACTTCTATCTGCGGACTTTTTAAGGATGTGGAAGAAAGAGTATACAGAGTGTATCTGAACAAGTCAGATATACTCAAAGAGAAAGAACCTGCAGAGCACATTGTTGAGGAACTGGAAAGGAAGAATACAGTAGCGGCTTACGGAAGCCTTTTGGAGGAATAAATTATTTTGAAAATTGCAATGATCATGCTGGCGGCTGGAAACAGCCGCCGTTTTGGGGCAAATAAACTGTTATATGAAATAGACGGAATACCTATGTATCGACATGTGCTGGAACAACTGGATGATACAAAGAAGAAAATAGAAAATATCTATTCGGAATATTCAGATATTACTGAGGATAATAATAATGATAATAATTCAGATATTGTTCAGTTAAATAACCTGTACAGAAATAATATCACAGCAAAAATAATCTGTAATATTATTGTTATTACTCAATATGATGCCATTGCAGAAGCAGTGAAAACAAAGGAAATACAGGTTTTGTATAATCCCCATCCGGAAGATGGAATTTCTTCCTCTGTAAAAATCGGTCTGAATGCCAGCCTGGATGCAGATGCAGTGCTTTTTACTGTGTCTGATCAGCCCTGGCTTACCAGTGAGACAATCTGTGAACTGATCCATGTGTTTTTAAACACTTCCAAAGGAATCGCCTGTGTTTCCTGTCAGGGGAAAATGGGAAATCCATGTATTTTTGACAGGAAATATTACAATGAGCTGCTTTCTCTGGAAGGAGATAAAGGCGGTAAAAAAGTGATCATGAAACATCTGGATGATACACAGATTTATGAGATAGAAGCAGGCAGGGAACTGGAAGATATTGATTATTATGAATCTATAGCAGTCCACTAGTACATCGTTTCGTAAATAACTATACCAATCGCGTAGGATGCGGATTCGAGTGTGCTGGTATAAAAACGCAGGCGTAGCGGGCTACGCTGAGGCTTTTAGACCTGTGCAATCGGATTCGCAGACAAGTGAGTGGTATAGTTATTTCGAAAACGATGTACTAAAGTGTGTCTGAAAAATGCTTTCCGCAAGATGTATGTCAAAATATACCGAAAAGTGGGGCGTGCAGATTGCAGGAATGATTTTCCAGACACTCTGGTCCACTCATCACAAAAAAAGTTCCGGGCGAGGTCACCGGAACTTTTTTTGCGCAATTATTTCGCTATATGGCAGATATCCTGAATATGTGGCAGTTATATATATCAGTATTAAACAGCTGATATATAATAAGATATCTGCTGAACAGATTAAAGATGGATTTTGGTTCCGGTTTTTCCCTGGATACCGTCTTTGGCTTTCTGAAGTAAAGTGATCATGGCAGTTCTTCCTTCTTTGGAGCTTGCAAAATCAACGGCAGCCTGAACTTTCGGGAGCATGGAACCTGGGGCAAACTGTCCCTCATTAATATATTTCTTAGCGTCATCTACAGTGATGTCATCCAGCCATTCTTCGTTTTCCTTGCCGAAGTTTACAGCAACCTTCTCCACTGCTGTAAGAATGATAAGCATATCTGCATCCAGCTCTTTGGCCAGGAGACAGCTTGCATAATCCTTATCAATAACTGCTGATGCACCTTTGAGATGATGTCCGTTAAGAACAACGGGAATTCCGCCGCCACCGCAGCAGATAACGATTTTATTTGCATCCACAAGACTGTTGATCGCATCCTGTTCAACGATTTCAACAGGCTTTGGAGATGCAACTACACGACGATAACCACGCCCTGCGTCTTCTTTCATGATATGTCCATATGCCTTGGCCTGATGGTCTGCTTCCTCTTTTGTCAGGAATTTGCCGATCGGCTTGGATGGATTTTCAAAAGCAGGATCATTGGGATCTACACGAACCTGAGTGACAACAGTGACGACAGGTGTGCGGACAAATCCTCTGATTCGAAGTTCCTCTCTCAAAGCATTCTGCAGATCATATCCGATGTAAGCCTGACTCATGGCAACACAGACAGAGAGAGGAGTGTTTGGCTGATTCTCATCTTCTCTGGAGAGAGCAGACATGGCATTGTTGATCATGCCAACCTGTGGCCCGTTTCCATGTACAACAACAACCTGATGACCTTCTTCGATCAGATCGCATAATGCTTTTGCAGTAGTTTTTACAGCTACCATCTGTTCCGGGAGAGTATTTCCCAGAGCGTTCCCACCGAGCGCAATAACGATTCTTTTTCTTGTAAACATTTGTAAAAACCTCCTGATTTTAAAGGCAAAGAGGGCCGCCGCAATAAAGATTGTGTGCTTTCTGCGACAGCCCCGCCTGCTATACAATATGATGAGTACTATTTTTCAATATATTTAAATTCTGAAACTGCTTTCAAAATTAAATATCTGTTTGAAAGCAGCTGGAATATTACTGCAATCCAACTGTTAATCTGCGCCTGATTATTTCAGGATTCTTGGAGCTGCTTTGACTTCAAGTTTCTTCAGGATATCCTGTGGATTTTCAAATTTGGAAAGCATGATCATAGCAGCGATGATGTATGGTTTGAAGCTTGCTTCTTTGTATAACGGGATTCTGTAACGATCGAATACAGAAGCGTCAACCTCACCTGTTTCGCAGCTTACACCTGTAATATCAGCCGGCAGGCAGTGCAGGTAAAGAGCTTTTCCGTCTTTTGTTGTTTTCATAAGTTCTTCTGTGCAGGCCCAGTCTTTGTGCTGTGCATTCTGTGCAAGAAGTTCTTTCTCTAATTTATCGATTCCGTCGAAGTCGCCTTCTGCATAAAGGTCTGTACGTTTTTCCATAGCTGCAAATGGAGCCCAGCTCTTTGGATATACGATATCAGCATCTTTGAAAGCTTCAGCCATATCGTTTGTCTTTGTGAAGGATCCGCCGTTTTTCTCAGCATTCTTTTTGGCGATCTCTTCAACTTCCGGCATTACATCATATCCTTCCGGATGAGCAAGAACAACGTCCATGCCGAAACGTGTCATCAGACCGATAACGCCCTGCGGAACGGAGAGTGGTTTACCATAGGATGGAGAGTAAGCCCATGTCATAGCGATCTTTTTGCCTTTCAGATTCTCAACACCGCCGAATTCATGGATGATGTGCAGCATATCTGCCATACACTGTGTCGGATGGTCAACGTCGCACTGAAGGTTTACAAGAGTAGGTCTCTGCTCAAGGATACCGTCTTTGTTTCCTTCTGTAACAGCTTCCATGAATTCTTTCTGGTAAGCATGTCCTTTTCCGATGTACATATCATCACGGATACCGATCACATCAGCCATGAAAGACACCATGTTTGCTGTTTCACGAACAGTTTCACCATGAGCGATCTGAGATTTCTTTTCATCAAGATCCTGTACTTCCAGACCAAGAAGGTTACATGCGGAAGCAAAAGAGAAACGTGTACGTGTGGAGTTATCGCGGAAGATAGAGATTCCAAGACCACTCTCGAATACTTTTGTGGAGATATTGTTCTCTCTCATGAAACGGAGAGCATCAGCAACTGTGAAAACAGCTTCCAGTTCATCATCTGTTTTGTCCCATGTCCAGAAGAAATCGTTGTTGTACATTTCTTTGAAGTTTAAGCTGTTTAATTTATCAATGTAATCCTGTAATGTTTTCATAAAATCAATACCTGCTATGCTTTGATAGCTTATCCTTTCCTGATATGAAATAATTGAATCTCTGCGTTTGGCAGAACACCGGTTATCCGGCTGTATCTGTTTATCTTGTGTCCCTGCCTGTTACAGCAGGGATTCTGTCCGGACACATATTAAGCCTTTAGGATGATAGGAAATCCGTCGCCTAAAAAAATTTGAAAATTTATTTATTATTTGCAGTATGCAGTTGGAAGAGCAGCGTATACAGCAGCGCATCTTACAAGGTCGATCTTCCATGTTTTTTCGTTCGGAGCATGAGCCTGTGCTTCTGCACCAGGTCCGAATCCGATACAAGGAATGCTGTTACGTCCCATGATTGTTACACCATTAGTAGAGAATGTCCATTTGTCTGTAAGCGGACGAGCTTTTCTCATGCCTTCTGTCTCAGCATTTCCGAGACGCTCTTCGCCGTACAGTCCTTTATATGCTTCTTCCAGAGCCTGTGTTACTTTGTGATCTTTCGGGATTACCCATGTCGGGAAGTAGCACTCGATCGGATATACAAGGTCTGTATAGGACGGACGGTTGTATTCATACATGGATACTGTTACGTCGTCGCCATATTTCTGTACAGCCGGAAGAGCACGGATCTCATCCAGGCAGCTTTCCCATGTTTCGCCTGCTGTCATACGACGGTCAAGAGATACAGAGCAGGAGTCAGCTACTGCACAGCGGCTTGGGGATGTGAAGAAGATTTCGGAAGTAGTAACAGTGCCACGTCCAAGGAAACGTGCTTCTTCCCATTCAGGGTTGTATTTCTCATCAAGCATTTTTACAAGACCTTTGATCTCTGTGGTATCAGCAGCATCGTTTTCGTTTAATGCGCGGATATCCTGGAGAATATCAGCCATTTTGTAGATTGCATTGTCACCACGTTCCGGAGCGGAACCATGGCAGGAAACACCCTTTACATCTACGCGGATTTCCATACGTCCACGCTGTCCTCTGTAGATACCGCCGTCTGTTGGTTCTGTGGAAACAACGAATTCAGGACGAACACCATCTTCATGGATGATGTACTGCCAGCAGAGACCGTCACAGTCTTCTTCCTGTACAGTACCTGTCACAAGTACCTGATATTTATCGTTTAAAAGACCAAGGTCTTTCATGATCTTAGCACCGTATACTGCAGAAACAATACCGCCCATCTGGTCAGATGTTCCACGTCCGCCAATTTCTTCATCAGATTCGAAACCTTCGTATGGATCAAATTCCCAGTTCTTGATATTACCGATACCGACTGTATCAATATGAGCGTCAAAACCAATGAGAGTTTTACCTGTTCCCATGTAGCCGAGGATATTGCCCATCGGATCGATCTGAACTTTGTCGAATCCGACTTTTTCCATTTCCTCTTTGATTCTCATGATATGTCCTTTTTCTCCGCAGCTTTCGCCAGGAATGCGAACCAGATCGCGAAGGAACTTAGTCATATCATCCTTATAACCCATTGCAGCTTCGTTAATTTTTGCGTAATCCATTTTTTTACCCTCCCAATATGTATAAAATATTATGATGTTAGGGTCAAAAGGTATTTTGCCCCTAATCTGATATCATATTATTAGTTACTGGTATATCATTTTCGAGATAACCATACCACTTACCTGTCTGTGTTCACCAAAAACATCATTTGCTTAAAGATTCGTTTGTTCCGTATAATCCGTCCCATACGATCTCGCGGTAGCGAACAGGATCAGTGTCACCTTCTGTGGAAATAACAAGTACTACGGAATTCTCATCCAGTTTCAGCGCTTCTTTTAAGTCTTTTGCATCTTCATCGTGAAGAGCAGTGAAGCAGAAACCAAGCGGAACGGAACCGGATTCACCAGAGACAACGTGTGGATCATCTCCCAGTGGATTAGCGTAGATACGTGTTGCCTTTGCGCTCATCCAGTCAGGACAGGATGCAAATACATCTACGTGATTTTTCAGGATATCCCATCCGATCATATTTCCCTCACCGCATGCAAGACCGGCCATAATTGTCTGAAGATCACCTGTAACATTTACCAGATTTCCTGTCTTTGCAACAGCGGAGCGGTACAGGCAGTCAGCAGCACTTGCTTCACAGACAGCCATAACCGGCGGGTTATCTTTATATTTATGAGCGAAATAACCGACTACGGCACCTGCTAAAGAACCAACACCGGCCTGAACAAATACATGTGTCGGACGTTCAACACCCATTTCTTTTAACTGCTGGTCAGCCTCAAGAACCAGTGTTCCGTATCCCTGCATGATCCAGGATGGAATTTCTTCATATCCGTCCCATGCGGTATCCTGAACGATGATACCATGTTCTGTTTTGGCAGCTTCTGCTGCAGCCATTCTTACGCAGTCATCATAGTTTACTTCTTCGATCGTAACAGTAGCACCTTCTTTGGCAATGTTATCGAAACGAGTCTTTGTTGTTCCCTTAGGCATTCTTACAACTGCTTTCTGTCCAAGGCGGTTAGCTGCCCATGCAACTCCACGTCCATGATTACCGTCTGTTGCAGTAAAGAATGTAGCCTGTCCGAATTCTTCTCTTAATTTATCAGAAGAGAGAACATTGTATGGCAGCTCGCTGATATCACGTCCAAGTTCTTTTGCGATATAGCGGCCCATTGCATAAGAACCTCCAAGTACTTTGAAAGCATTTAAGCCAAAGCGATAGGATTCATCCTTACAGAAAATATTTTTTACTCCTAAATATTTCGCAAGGGATGAAAGGTTCTGAAGAGGCGTCACACTGTACTGTGGGAAACTTCTGTGGAACTCATTTGCTTTCTTTACATTTTCTTCGGACATCAGTTCCAGGTGTTTATCATCTGATTTCGGAACCTCGTTTACAGTCCATTTTAATCCTTCTGTCATAAAATGACCTCCCTTAAAAATTATCATTTGGTTTCCTTAACTTGTGATTCTATCATACCATATATTTTAAAAATTGCAATAGAAAAATACAAAAATTTTTAGGTTTTTCAAAAAAAAATTAGGTTTCATAATTTGTACATTGATATAAGGATTTGGATATGATAAAATAATGAGTAATGTTCGTTTTATTTTTACAGGATAGACAGTAAAGTGGGTATAAAAGAGCAATACAAAAGATACAGAAGAGGAGAAAATATTATGGCAGTATTTCATGCATTCCGGGCACTTCGACCTACACCGGAAAAGGCTGCTGATGTGGCAGCACTTCCATATGATGTGGTAAACCGGGAAGAAGCAAAATCAATCGGAGATGAGAATCCCCTGTCCTTTCTTCATATTGACAGACCGGAAATGGATCTGGAACCTGAGACAGATCTGTATGATGATCGGGTTTATGAAAAAGCAAAAGAAAATCTTGACAATATGGAAGAAAAGGGAATTCTTGTTCAGGATCAGAAGGCCTGTTACTATATATATGAACTTGTAAGAAAAGGAAAGACACAGACCGGTATCGTAGGATGCAGTTCCATTGATGATTATATGAATGGTGTAGTGAAGAAACATGAGCTTACCAGAGAAGATAAGGAACAGGACAGGATCCACCATGTAGATTCCTGTAATGCAAATACCGGTCCTATTTTTCTGGCATGCAGATATCCGGATTCTCTGCTTACACTGATGAATAACTGGAAAGATCATCATGAAGCAGCATATGATTTTACAGAAGAGGATCAGATCACACACAGAGTATGGGTGATTGATGAAGATGAGGTTATTTCTGAAATAAATAAGGAATTTGCAGGGATTGATTCTCTGTACATCGCAGATGGACATCACCGCGCAGCTTCCGCTGTAAAAGTAGGTTTAAAGAGAAGAGAACAGAATCCGGGATATACAGGGGAGGAAGAGTTTAATTATTTCCTGTCTGTTGTATTTCCCTATGATCAGCTCTGCATTCTTCCTTATAACAGGATTGTAAAAGATTTGAACGGCCTGACTGTAAAGGCATTTCTGGGCGCCCTGAAGTTCAACTTTGAACTGATGCTGATGCCGGGATTTCCATGCAAGCCTGTAGAGAAGCATTGTATGGGAATGTATGTGGACGGACAGTGGTATCACCTGAAAGCATGGCCGGATATCTATGAGAAGAAGGACGTGGTCGGACAGCTGGATGTATCCATTCTTCAGGAAAAAGTCCTCAGACCAGTCCTTGGAATCGAAGATCCGCGCACAGACCAGAGAATCTCCTTTGTGGGCGGAAGCCATAAGGCAGCAGAGCTGGCAGAGATTGCGGACAGAACCGGCGGTGTAGCCTTTGTCATGTACCCGACATCTATGGAAGACCTGATGAAGATTGCAGACGAGAACAAATTAATGCCTCCAAAATCCACCTGGTTTGAGCCAAAACTTCGGAGTGGGCTGTTTATACATAAGTTATAATTTGCCGAAGATGTCTTATAAAAATATTATAATAATTTCGCTGTAGACTTTTTCTTCCTTTAATGGTACAATTGGTTCTATACAAAAGAGAACGAGACGTACTATAACGAAAGGAGGGAAGAATGTGGAAGATGCGGAATTGAGAAATATCCTTTTTTCTATACAGGGAAGCATTGCCGGTTTTCAAAATGATATGTCCGATGTAAAGAACGATATCGCAGATATGAGGACAGATATTGCAAACATGAAGACGGATATTACGAACATGAAGACAGATATTGCGAACATGAAGACGGATATCACAAACATGAAGACGGATATCACGAACATGAAATCAGATATTGTGCAACTCAAGGGAAGCGTAAAAACTATAGAACTTAAACTGGAAAATGAAATTGACAGAAAAATATCTGCCCTATTTGATGCACGTATGGATGAGCTTCGCTATAGAAAGGAGAATAAGGAAACTCGAGAGAAAGTTTTTGAACTGGATATGCGTGTAGACAATTTGGAAAAAGCCATCATGCCAGCGTAACTGTAACAGATGATTGTAAGGCTTGTACATAGGATAAACAGGAAGAAATTTTATAACATAAAAAAGTACATGAAATTTCTTCCTGCTAAATTTGTATAATTTTTGTAAATTTTTCAAAAAACAGTTGAAATCACAGAAATAATTTGTTATACTAACTTGCGTTACGGGGTATGGCGTAGCTTGGTAGCGCGCACGGCTGGGGGCCGTGAGGTCGCAGGTTCAAATCCTGTTGCCCCGACTGACATATGGTTAAATCGTTTGTAGTATATTTTTACAATGAATGATTCAGACGTATGTTCATTTCATTTCAAAAAAGCCAAATAAAGTTATAAGTAAAATGCAATGATAGGGAATAGTACACTCGGACCGGAGCACAGAGAACTGCTGGTTGCTGAGAAGCAGTGGAAGGAAATTGTGGAACTCGCCTTTGAGCAGCTGCCTGAAATTATACAAGAGTAGGTGCAGACGGTTTCCACCGTTATATGGAGAGGATATAAGAATACCGGATATCCGGAGATTCCGTATCCCATGAGTGTATGACATTGTTCATAAATAAGAGTGGTACCGCGTAAGATGATAATATCTTTCGTCTCTTGCAGATAAGTCTGTGGAGATGGAAGATTTTTTTATGTCTTTTTACAGTCAATCCCCACAGTCCAAACATAATATTTACATAACGGAGGAAGAAAAAATGATGAATCCAAGCAAATATCAGAGACAGTATTTTATGCCGCCTGTTAAATGCATGAAATGGGCAGAAAAAGAATATGTGGACAAAGCACCTGTCTGGTGTTCTGTAGACCTTCGTGACGGTAATCAGGCACTGGTGATTCCGATGAGTCTGGAACAGAAAATTGAATTCTTTAAACTTCTTGTAAAAATCGGTTTCAAAGAAATTGAAGTAGGTTTCCCGGCTGCTTCTGAAACAGAATATGAATTTCTGCGTACCCTGATCGAGCAGAATCTGATCCCACAGGATGTAACTATTCAGGTTCTGACTCAGGCCAGAGAGCATATCATCCGCAAAACTTTTGAAGCTGTCAAAGGCGCACCGAAGGCAATTGTACATGTGTACAATTCCACCTCTGTAGCTCAGAGAGAACAGGTATTTAAGAAATCCAAAGAAGAAATCTTAAAGATTGCAGTGGATGGTGCCGCATTATTAAAGAAACTGGCTGATGAAACAGAAGGAAATTTCCAGTTTGAGTACAGCCCTGAAAGCTTTACAGGCACAGAACCGGAATACGCTCTGGAAGTATGCAATGCAGTTCTTGATGTATGGCAGCCTACAGCAGATAACAAATGCATCATCAATCTGCCTGTAACTGTACAGCATTCCATGCCGCATGTATATGCAAGCCAGGTAGAATATATGTGTGAAAATCTGAAATACCGCGAGAATGTAATCGTATCTCTCCATCCGCACAATGACAGAGGATGCGGTGTTGCAGATTCTGAAATGGGATTACTTGCAGGTGCAGACAGAATCGAGGGTACTCTGTTCGGAAACGGTGAGCGTACCGGAAATGTAGATATTGTTACACTTGGTATGAATATGTATTCTCAGGGTGTAGATCCAAAACTTGACTTCTCTGATATGCCGCATATCTGTGAAATATATGAAGAATGTACCGGAATGAAAGTAGGCGAAAGAAGTCCGTACAGTGGTGCACTTGTATTTGCCGCATTTTCCGGCTCTCATCAGGATGCAATTGCCAAGGGTATGCACTGGAGAGATGACAAGGATCCGGATCACTGGAATGTTCCGTATCTTCCGATCGACCCGACAGATGTGGGAAGAAATTATGACGCAGATGTTATCCGCATCAACAGCCAGTCCGGCAAAGGCGGCGTAGGATATATTCTTGAGACCAAATTCGGGCTTAATCTTCCTCCGAAAATGCGTGAAGCAATGGGATATGCCACAAAAGCTGTTTCAGACCACAAACATAAAGAGCTTCATCCTGACGAAATTTTCAATCTGTTTAAACAGACCTTTGAGAATATCACAGAACCGTACAGCATCAATGAAGTACATTTCCAGCAGAAAGATGGTGGTATTATAACAAAAGTTACCTCTACTTTCCGCGGAAAGACAATCACTACAGAGGCATCCGGTAACGGACGTCTTGATGCAGTCAGCAATGCACTGAAGAAGGCATATGAGCTGAAATATTCCCTGGAAACATATCAGGAACATGCGCTGGAGCGCAGTTCAAGTTCCAAAGCTATTGCTTATGTCGGTATCAAAAAGCCGGATGGAACCCTTGCCTGGGGTGCAGGCGTAGACGCGGATATCATTCGCGCATCTATTGATGCACTTGTAACAGCGATCAATAACCGTTAGATTGTTCCGACACGCCCGATTTTTTCCTGCTGTTTTTTGACTTCTGCAGGTCAGGCTAATATCCGCTTGGCAGGGAATAATATAGTTTACATAAAATATCAAAAATCAGATACCGGTCAGATTGTCCAGAGGACTTCCTGACCGGTATTTTTTTTGTATTTATAAAAATACAAGAAAGTCTTAATGTACGCGATAAAGTACAATAAAGAAGCAAACTCCGATGAAAAGCTATCAGAATTGTATTTAATTAAAATCATAAGGGAAATTAATTGACATAACACTCATGTTTACGTATACTGACAGCGTGGACAGAAAAGTGTCCTAAATAAGTACAATTTACATTTTATTATCTCACTCCAGGCCAGTGAGAAATGCGCGGAAATATTTTAGAGAAAGAGGTAAAAGAATGAAAAATTTCGAACAGTGGAATGGCTTTAAGGGCAACCGTTGGAAAGAAAAAATCGATGTACGTAACTTTATTGGAATGAACTATACACCATATGACGGTGATGCTTCTTTCCTGGAAGGACCTACAGAAGCTACAAACAAACTGTGGGGCAAGCTCCAGGCACTTCAGAAAGAAGAACGTGCTAAAGGCGGAGTTCTTGATATGGAGACAGAGGTAGTTACATCTCTGACAGCATATGGTCCCGGATATATTGATGAAGAAACAAAAGACCTTGAAAAAGTTGTTGGTCTTCAGACAGATAAACCTCTGAAACGTGCTTTCATGCCATACGGCGGTATCAAAATGGCAGAGCAGGCTTGTGAAACTTACGGATATAAAGTAAGTGACAAGATTAAAGATGTTTTCCACAACTATGAATTTAAAACTCACAACCAGGGTGTATTTGATATCTACACACCTGAGATGAAAGTAGCACGTCACAACAAGATCCTTACAGGTCTTCCGGATACTTACGGACGTGGACGTATCGTTGGCGACTACAGACGTGTGGCTCTGTACGGAATCGACGCTCTGATCGAAGGAAAACAGAAAGACTTCGCAGCATGCGACCGTCAGGGTATGAGACGTTATGACTTCCAGCTTCGTGAAGAGATCGCTGATCAGATCCGTGCTCTGAAAGGCATGAAAGTTATGGCTGAATCTTATGGATATGATATCTCCAAACCGGCCAAAGATGCAAGAGAAGCTTTCCAGTGGCTGTACTTCGGATATCTTGCAGCCATCAAAACTCAGAACGGTGCTGCAATGAGTGTCGGACGTATTTCCACATTCCTTGATATTTATATTGAAAGAGATCTTCAGAACGGAACTCTTACAGAGAAAGAAGCTCAGGAGCTTGTTGACCACATGGTAATGAAATTCCGTATGGTTAAATTTGCACGTATCCCTTCTTACAACCAGTTATTCTCCGGTGACCCGGTATGGGCAACTCTGGAAGTAGCAGGTATGGGACAGGACGGACGTTCCATGGTAACAAAGAACGACTATCGTTTCCTGCACACACTGGAAGATATGGGACCGGCTCCGGAACCAAACCTTACAGTACTTTATTCTTCAAGACTGCCTGAGAACTTTAAGAAATATGCTGCAAATATTTCTGTTACAACAAGTTCTGTTCAGTATGAGAACGATGATGTTATGCGTCCGGTATGGGGCGATGACTACAGCATCTGCTGCTGTGTATCTGCTACAGAGACAGGTAAAGAGATGCAGTTCTTCGGCGCTCGTGCAAACCTTGCAAAATGCCTTCTTTACGCGATCAACGGCGGTGTTGATGAGAAGACAAAACAGCAGGTAGGACCGAACTATCAGCCGATCACTTCTGAATATCTTGACTATGATGAAGTAATCGCAAAATATGATAAAATGATGGACTGGCTGGCTCATCTGTATGTCGGAACACTGAACATGATTCACTACATGCATGACAAATACTACTACGAAGCAGCAGAGATGGCTCTGATCGATACAAAGGTTGAGCGTTCTTTTGCAACAGGTATCGCAGGATTCTCTCATGTAGTAGACTCCCTGTCCGCTATCAAATATGCAAAAGTTAAAGCTATCCGCGATGAAGACGGCATTACAACAGATTTCCAGGTTGAGGGTGACTTCCCACGTTATGGTAATGATGATGACAGAGCAGACGAGATCGCAACAACTCTTCTGTCTACATTCCTTGAGAAGCTGAAACACATTCATACTTACCGTGATTCTAAGCCAACCACATCCATCCTTACTATTACTTCCAACGTTGTTTATGGTAAGGCTACAGGCTCTCTTCCGGATGGAAGAAAAGCAGGTGAACCTCTTGCACCTGGTGCAAACCCATCTTACGGTGCAGAGCAGAACGGTCTTCTTGCTTCCCTGAACTCTGTTGCCAAGCTTGACTATGAAGATGCTCTTGACGGTATCTCCAATACTCAGACAATCAATCCTGATGCTCTGGGACACAGTGATGACGAGCGTTCAGAGAATCTGGTACATGTACTTGACGGATACTTTGATCAGGGTGCTCATCACCTCAATGTAAACGTATTTGGTAAAGAGAAACTGATCGACGCTATGGAACATCCGGAAAAAGAAGAGTATGCAAACTTCACAATCCGTGTATCCGGATATGCTGTTAAGTTCATCGACCTTACAAGAGAGCAGCAGTTAGACGTTATTGCCAGAACCTGCCACGACAGAATGTAATTAATGGATGATGATATAATGGATAATAAACAGATAAAAGGCTATGTTCATTCTTTAGAAAGCTTCGGGTCCGTTGACGGACCCGGAGTAAGATATGTGATTTTTTTAAGCGGCTGTGCTATGAGATGTCAGTTCTGTCATAATCCGGATACCTGGAAGATGAAGCAGGGAGAGCTTTATACGGCAGATGAGCTTCTTAAGAAAGCTTTACGTTATAAGGGCTACTGGGGCAGCAAAGGCGGTATCACTGTAAGCGGTGGTGAGCCATTGCTTCAGATGGATTTTCTTACAGAATTTTTTAAGAAGGCAAAGGCAGAGGGTGTGCATACGAATCTTGATACCAGTGGAAATCCCTTCACTGATCAGGAACCATGGCATTCCGGATGGCTGGAGCTTATGAAGTATACAGATCTTGTAATGCTTGATATCAAGCAGATTGACGAGCAGGAGCATATTAAGCTTACCGGTCATTCCAATAAGAATATTCTTGCGATGGCGCGGGAACTTTCTGATATGAAAAAACCTGTATGGATCCGTCATGTGCTTGTGCCGGACGGAAGTGATAAGGATGAATATCTGCACCGGTTAGCTGATTTTATCCATACTCTTTCCAATGTGGAGAGAGTGGAGGTGCTCCCTTATCATACGCTTGGTAAGTTTAAATGGGAGAATCTGGGGCTTTCTTATCCACTGGAGGGGGTTAATCCTCCGACGCAGGAAAGGATTGATAATGCCCGGAAGATTCTTGGAGCTATCTGAGTAAAAATATATAGCTGTCATATCCTCTTTTTGGGGTATGGCAGCTTTATTTGTTTAAAAAAGGGACGCGAAGCAGGCGTATAGTTGTACCGGATACGGTTTCGGCATCTAAGAGATTCTAAGTCCTCAGAAATCTGCTAAAAGCATGAAACGAAAAGTCCGGGATTACTCGCTGCCGCTCAGACAAGGGACTTTTCGTCTCATAACGCAGATTTCTGAGAACTAAGAATCTCTAAGATGCCTGCAAATGCATCCGGTACAACTATACGCCTGCTTCGCTGGTTTTGGTTAAGATATAATACAAGGTGGAGTGTGAATTATAAGAAGGACTTTGTTTATATAAAAATGAATTGAGATGCGAAATATATCCCCCGGGAGGGCTTGTTGGGGGAAGGGTGGATTTGATATAATTTGGGTCATATATGATTATAAATTGCGTGCATGGAGGTTGGCATAAGGTGAAGGATTTATTATCGGAGATTGAGAGTTACTGGACTACCCGGGCTGAGGGGTATTCTGAAGTTAATCATAAGGAATTGAATGGGATGCAGAAGGGGGCATGGCTTGAGGTGTTGAAAGGGCAGTTCCCGGAGAAAGCGAAGGATGAGATTAAGATTTTGGATATCGGAACAGGACCTGGATTTTTTCCTGTTATTCTGGCTGAGGCGGGATATAAGGTGACTGCTGTTGATTATACGCAGGAGATGTTGGATACCGCGAAGAGGAATGCCGGTAATCTTTGTGAGCGGATTTCTTTTTATAAGATGGATGCTCAGAATCTGGAATTTGAGGATGATGTGTTTGATGTTGTGATCAGCAGGAATCTGACATGGAATCTGAAGGATCCTAAGAGAGCTTATGAAGAGTGGTGTCGTGTACTGAAACCGGGCGGAAAGCTTCTTAATTTCGATGCAAACTGGTACGGTTATCTTTATGATGAGGAGAAACGCCTGTCTTATGAGGAAGACCGAAAGAGTGTGGAGAGTGAGCATCTGGATGATCATTACCTCTGTACGGATATTGACAGAATGGAGAAGATTGCACTGCAGATGCCTCTTTCTTCTATTAACAGACCGTCCTGGGACAGGAAGTTTCTGAAGGAGAACGGGTTTGAGTCTGTGGCAGTGGATACCGGGATCTGGCAGCGGGTGTGGAGTCAGGAAGAGAAGCTGAATTATCATTCTACGCCGATGTTTATGATCAGCGCTGTGAAGGAAGAGAAAAACTTCTGGTCCGAGAATGATGGAATGGGTGATTCTGATAGCGGATATGACAGGGAAAGAGATTTGGAGGATGCCGCGTTGTGTACTGCTCCGGGTATGAAAAAGAGTGGATTTCTGAGACTGGGCGGAGGTGAGTTTTCGCTTCCTTATACAGTAATCTGCGGTTCTCATCCCGGAAAGACAGTTCTAATCACCGCTGCGGTCCATGGAGGAGAATATGTGGGAATCCAGGCTGCTGTTGAGCTTGCAGATAAACTGAAGCCTGAGAAGATCCATGGAAGAGTAATCTTGGTTAAGACTGTGTGCAGGAAGGAATTTGAGGAGAGGAGCGGCAGTGTCTGCCCGGAGGATGAGAAGAATCTGAATCGTGTATTTCCGGGGAATCCGCAGGGAACCAGGATGGACCGTCTGGCGTATGAGGTGGTTCAGAAGCTTCACAGTGCAGCAGATTATTATATTGATCTTCACAGCGGGGATGATTATGAGCAGCTTACGCCTTATATTTACTATGCCGGATGTGCAGATGAAGATGTGGTTCAGATGTCAAGGAAGATGGCAGAGCAGGCAGATGTTCCCTATATGGTAAAGTCTAATGTGGCATCCGGTGGTTCTTACAATTATGCTGCCGCATGTGGCATTCCCAGTGTTCTGATCGAACGTGGCCAGATGGGAGGCTGGAGTCCGGAGGAGGTTCATTCTACAAGAAAAGATGTGCGTAATATTCTGTGTGCGCTGGGTGTTTACGATGGCATGAGAAGTTACAGTAATTATTATCCCATGGAAATTGAAGATGTGCGTTATCAGTCTGCCAGTGTATCCGGGCTGTGGTATCCTGCCAAAAAACCGGGAGATATCATTAAGGTTGGAGAGTATCTTGGCTGTGTTAAGGATTATGAGAGAAATATTCTGGAGACAAGTTTATCCGATTTAAATGGAGTGGTTCTATATCAGACGGGAAGTCTTCAGGTTATTAAGGATGGTCCGATGATCGCATATGGCAGTTTCAGCAGAAGAAAGGATGAACGCAAGAAAAAGATCACAAATTACTGGGCGAAAAGAAGCGACAGTTTTATGGAACAGAGAAGAGCTGAGCTTCACAGTGATATGGCTGATAAATGGCTGAAAGAGATCGGGACTTTTCTTCCTGATGGAAAATTAAGGATTCTGGATGTGGGATGCGGTGCAGGCTTCTTTTCCATTCTTTTAGCAAAACTGGGACATGAAGTTACAGGAATCGATCTGACACCGGATATGATCATTCATTCCAGGGAACTGGCAAAAGAAGAGAACGCCTCCTGTACGTTTGAAGTAATGGATGCGGAAAATCCGGATTTTCCTGATGGTACCTTTGATGTGATCGTGTCCAGAAATCTTACCTGGACACTTCCGGATGCAGCAAGAGCATATAAAGAATGGATTCGTGTGCTGAAAACGGGAGGAATCCTGATCAACGCAGATGCCAATTATGGTGCAGATGATTTCTCAGATACTGCTGATTTGCCTGCCAATCATGCTCATTTTACAGTAGGCGATGCCATGATGCAGGAATGCGAGGAAATTAAACGTCAGCTTCCTATCAGTTCCTATGTACGCCCTGCCTGGGATCTGGAGACACTGGGAAAACTGGGTATCAACAGATTCTCCATTGATCTGGGTATCAGCAGCAGAATTTATACAAAGAAAGATGAGTTTTATAATCCAACCCCTATGTTCCTGATCTGCGGCGAAAAAAATAAATGTAATAATTGAGAAAAATGAAGCATATATTAAAGGGAGATTTCATTGATGGAGCCTTCCTTTTTTTCTTTTTTGCAAGCTAAAATGTTACAAAAATATGAAAAAAGCTTGACAAAATCAATTATATTAAATATAATTTTCTTATAAGTTACAGAAATGTTACAACCATAAAAACCTGTAATTAAAAAAACTCAAGGAATGATAAGTATGAAAGTTCAGAAAAAAGAGTCAAAACAGTCCGGCAATCCGGCGCGGAGTCTGATACTGGTTACAGTGTGTACCTGTACGGCGATTGCGTTTGCAGCAGGCGGCAGAATAGCAGATTTTAATGGAAAAAACAAAGTATATGCAGCTTCTGAAAATAGGGAGAAAACTTTTTCCTCTGATGCTGACGAAACAGATGTACTGCCAACAGGAATTGCAGGAGTAGTATCTGGAATGAATGATACAGCTTCTCCAAAAAAATCAGTCACACGTATCGGAACTTCCTGTGAACAGGTAATGGTCGGTCAGAGAATCAAAGTTATTGAAGATAATATGGCAGAATTCGATGTCAGCTCTTCTATGGAGAGCAGCATCAATGAGTTGGATGCAAGGACAGCGGCTCTTGCAGAGAGCGCCCGGATGATGTCGGATGAGGACTATGATACATTGCTTCATATTGTAGAGGCTGAAGCAGGTACTGAGGATGTCAAGGGACGCATTCTGGTTGCCAATGTGATCATGAACCGTATAAAGAATAAGGAATTTCCCGATACAGTCACAGAAGTGGTATGGCAGAATACCAATGGTGTTCCGCAGTTTTCACCGACTTATGACGGACGTATCAATGAAGTAACTGTTACAGATGAGACAAGAGAAGCCGTCAGACAGGCTCTTGAAGGTGTGGATTATTCAGAAGGAGCACTGTTTTTTATCCAGAAATCTGAAGCTGAAAGCCAGAATGTCTCCTGGTTTGAGAAAGATCTGAAAAGGCTGTTTAAATACGGCGTACATGAATTTTATACCTATCCGGATTCAGCAGAAAGTTCCACAGGATCGTAATAAACGATACTCTTCATATAACTCATTTAACAGGATTGCGGTAATACTGCTCAAAATATGGACATATTCTTCGGGAACAAAAGAATATGTCCATATTTTTGATTTATAGTAATCAATCATAAAAAGACAGAAAAAAGAGAAATAATTTAGGATAGTATTTTGCTAAAGTATATGCTATAATGTGCTCAATTGGCGAAATGAATAACTGTAACTGTTCAGCGGTTTATTATTACTGCCAATATACTGAACAGTTACGAATAACTTTGGAAAGGCAGGAAATATCATGCAGGTATTATACAAAAGCACAAGAGGAAAAGAAGAAACCGTAACAGCTTCTATGGCTATTTTAAAGGGGCTTTCTGAGGATGGCGGCTTATTTGTGCCGACAGAGATTCCGAAGCTGGATGTCCCAATGGATGAGCTGGCAAAGATGAGCTATCAGGAGACAGCATATGAAGTAATGAAATGTTTCCTTACTGATTTTACAGAAGAAGAATTAAAGAACTGCATCAACAATGCCTATGATGAAAAATTTGATACAAAAGAGATCGCACCGCTTCATGAAGCAGACGGAGCTTATTTCCTTGAGCTGTATCATGGTGCGACCATTGCGTTTAAGGATATGGCATTATCAATTCTTCCACATCTTATGACTACAGCTGCTAAGAAGAATCAGGTAAAAAATGAGATTGTTATTCTTACCGCTACTTCCGGAGATACAGGTAAAGCGGCAATGGCCGGATTTGCAGATGTTCCGGGAACCAAGATCATCGTTTTCTATCCGAAACATGGTGTAAGTCCTATCCAGGAGAAACAGATGGTAACTCAGAAAGGCAACAATACATATGTTGTGGGAATTACCGGAAACTTTGACGATGCACAGACTGCCGTAAAGAAAATGTTCAATGATAAGGAACTGGAAGCAGAACTTGATGCTGCAGGATATCAGTTCTCATCTGCGAACTCTATCAATATTGGACGTCTGGTACCGCAGATTGTTTATTATGTATATGCATATGCATCACTTGTACGTCAGGGCAAGATCAAAGACGGTCAGGAGATCAATGTGGTAGTACCTACCGGAAACTTTGGAAATATCCTGGCTGCTTATTATGCAAAACAGATGGGACTTCCGGTTCACAAACTTATCTGTGCCTCCAATGATAACAAGGTTCTGTATGATTTCTTCCGCACAGGAACTTATGACAGAAAGCGTGACTTTATCCTTACAACCTCACCGTCCATGGATATTCTGATCTCCAGCAATCTGGAACGTCTGATCTACCGTATCGCAGGCGGTGATGCAAAAAAATGTGCAGAGCTGATGCAGTCTCTTACTGCTGGCGGCGAGTATACCATCACAGAAGACATGAAGGCACAGCTTGCAGACTTCTATGGCAATTACTGTACAGAAGACGAAACAGCAAAAACAATCGCAGAAATCTTCAAAGACAGTCATTATGTGATAGATACCCATACTGCAGTTGCAGCAGGTGTTTATGACAAATATGTAAAAGATACCAATGATACCACACCAACTGTCATTGCATCCACAGCAAGCCCATATAAATTTACAAGAAGTGTAATGGAAGCACTTGGAGCAGATACAGACGGTAAGGATGATTTTGCACTGGCTGATGAACTGAGTGCGCTTTCCGGAGTGAAACTTCCACAGGCAGTTGAGACGATCCGCACAGCACCGGTACTTCATAACCGGGTGGTAGATGCGCCGGATATGCCAAAGGCAGTAAAAGATATCCTTGGAATCCGATAATCTCCATATTATAAAAAAATATAATTAATTCTACATTTTATGTTGAAAAAGAACATATACTGGAGTATAATAAAAATCAGTTAAAAACAGTGAATATCCTGAAATGTACGAGGCCCCTTCTTTTTTTGAACCTACATCGACTTTAACGGGAACCCAACATCGCAGGCCGGATGTCAGGCCGTCATTATGCAGCGGAAGACAGAAGGTCTGTTGAGGATACCCACCTAGCTGCGGCTAGGCGTCAATGGGAAGGGAACGGCATTTCGGGAACTGTAAAAATGAGCCGTAGAGAGGCTCTTTTTTATTATCTTTTGGATTTAATATTATTTTATGATACGGGAGGTTGGAAACAATGAGTGTTTCTGAAAGAAAGTTCGGCATATTACAGACTGGGGAAACAGTAAAAATTTTTCATCTGGAAAACAAATCCGGGGCATATGCGGAAGTGACAGATTTTGGAGCAATCCTGGTTAAGGTCTGCGTACCTGATAAAGATGGTACTTTAACAGACGTAGTACTTGGATATGATGATCTGGCATCTTATGAAGTAAATGGATGCTTTTTCGGTTCAACCATCGGCAGAAACGGAAACCGCATCGGCGGTGCGAAATTCTCTGTCAATGGCAAAGAAGTAGTTCTTGCTCAGAATGAGAATGACAATAATCTTCACAGCGGTCCTGACGGATTTGAAAAAAAGCTCTGGAAAGTGGCTGAGATTTCCGATGATAAAAACAGTGTTATATTTAACCGTATAAGTCCGGATGGCGAGAATGGTTTCCCGGGAGAATTTGATGTGTCTGTAAAATATGAGTTTACGGAAGACAACGAACTGAGGATCCATTATCAGGGAATCTGCGATGAACCGACAGTTGCCAATATGACAAATCATTCTTATTTCAATCTGAATGGTGAGGGAAGCGGAACCGCCATGGATCAGTATCTTACAATCCATGCAAAATATTATACACCTGTAGCCGACAGTCATTCCATTCCTACAGGAGTGTATGGGGAAGTTGCAGGGACTCCCATGGATTTCAGAACTGCCAAAAAGATCGGGCAGGATATTGAAGCAGAATTTGACCAGCTGAAATTCACAGGCGGATATGACCACAATTATGTGACAGACAATTATGCAAAAGGAAACAGAAGACTGATCGCAACCGCATACAGTGATAAAACCGGAATTGCCATGGATGTCACTTCTGACTGTCCATGTGTACAGTTTTACGCAGCAAATTTTGTCGAAAATGAACATGGTAAAAATGGTCATACTTACAATAAGCGGGATGCTTTCTGTCTGGAAACGCAGGTTGAACCGAATGCGGTCAATGTTGAAGATTTCCACTCCCCGATTCTTAATGCAGGTGAACAGTATGATTCTGTGACTGCTTATCATTTCTACATCATAAAGTAAAAATCTGACCATAAAACTAATTACATATTGATCCGGTTTTTTTCATATCTACAGCATTCCAGCATGAAAAGAACCGGATTTTATTATCCATAATTCATGTTTGTCATAACGGCAGTTTCATGGTATGATAGTAAACAGAGATATTCGAAACAGTTATCTTTATAATTACAGCAATCACCATAAATGCATTATCAGAAATGACTGCTGTAAAATAACAGAATGGAGACATATATGAAAAAGAAAAATAAAACCCGGTCTGTTACAGGGCTTTTATTCGGGTTTATGGAACGTGTATCCGGAGATCACGTAGGAGCTTATGCGACACAGGCAGCGTATTTTCTGATCATGTCTTTTATTCCCTGCATTCTGTTTCTGACTACACTGGTACGGTATACACCTCTGACCTATAATGTAGTCAGGGATGCGATCGTTGCTTTTATTCCGGAGAATCTGCAGAGTTTTGTTCTGGGGATCGTGGTAGATGTATACAAAAGAAGTACTGCAATTGTCCCTTTGTCAGCAATTGTGGCACTGTGGTCTGCCGGAAAAGGAATGCAGTCTATCATCAATGGATTAAATACCATTTATCACGTAAAAGAAACCCGTAACTGGCTGTTAACCAGAATTTATGCAGTATTCTATACTTTATCACTGGTGATTGCGGTAATCGTGTCTCTGCTTATGCTTGTACTCGGAAACGAAATACAGAAAGTTGTATCAAGATATATTCCTTTTCTTGGAAGAGTTCTGGGAAAAATACTGGGGGCAAGAGCACTGTTGGTATTTGGTGTGTTGTTTCTGGTTTTTCTTATGTTGTATAAGGTTCTTCCGAACAGAAAAGCCACATTCAAAAGCCAGATTCCCGGAGCTTTGATCATAGCAGTTGCATGGTCGATATTTTCATACGGATTCTCTTTTTATTTTGAGATTTTTCCGGGATTCAGTAATATGTACGGAAACCTTGCGACGATCATCATGGTCATGGTATGGTTGTATATCTGTATGAATCTTCTGTTATACGGTGCAGAGATCAATGCTTATTTTGAAAAAGAATTCCGGATTGCACATAAATCGGTACAGGAACTGCTGGCACATGAAAAAGAAAAAAAGCAGCAGGAAAATGAATGAATTCTGGCTGTTACTGTTCACTGGTAATATCCCGCGAGGTGTTTTTTGTGAGCGAAGGTCACAGAAAACCCGAGACATACTGCGCGAATTTATGCGATTAGCATAAATTCTGTGCATCGCGAAGCGTGTTGCTGGGAACGGAGTGAACAGTAACTTTTGGCTACGTTGTGAACATGACAGTCAGGGGGCTTTTTATTGTAAAGCCTTTCTGAGTGTGCTATAATAAACCATAATTTTGGAGAAACAAAAAGGAATCAGTTCTATGATCGTTGTATATTTGATATTTTTGGCTGTCATTCAGGCTGTGACGGAATTTCTTCCTGTCAGCAGCCTGGGACATTTATGCATATTGGAACAATATATGGGAATCGGCCACGAAACCGGATTGCTGTCAGAAACGATGCTCCATCTTGGAAGTGCGGCAGCAATTATATTTTTGTTCCGCAAAGATTTAAAAAAAATCGGACTGGGACTTCTGGGGATGTTTATGGATATGATCGGTAATCTGAATCTATATATCCATAACAAGAAGACAGGGGAAAGTTTGGGCTATGCCAGAATAGTCACCGGAACATATCGGAAAACAGGTGCACTTCTTGTGATTTCCATGATTCCAACAGCACTTCTGGGACTTACAGGAAAACGGCTGGCTCTTCTGGCCGCAGACTCTCAGATTGTTCCGGGAATCGGATTTTTACTTACAGGCGTATTTCTTCTGGTAACAGATCTGAATAAATCCGGTGGAAAAAAGGGACCGAGAGAGGCTTCTTATGACAGCGCCATGTGGATTGGAATTTGTCAGGGGATTGCTGTCTTTCCGGGGATTTCCAGAATGGGATTTACGTTATGTGCTGCACTGTTATGCGGATATAACCGCAAATTTGCGGTTCGTTTTTCTGTTTTTATGAGTCTGCCTGCTATCATAGGTGCTTTTTTTACGGAAATCGGAAATTTTGGTGCTTCTGAAATGACAGCAGGACTTGGGTTTACATATGTATTTGCAATGATCATCGCCGGTTTTGCGGGATGTCTTGTTATCCGAAATACAATAGCCATGACTCAGAATATAAAATTACGCTATTTTGCATATTATTCATTTATAGTCGGTATTATTACACTGGCATTAAATTTTGCCCTGTAAAGGGAAGATATTTACGAGAAGATCAAGGAGGGGAGCCTTAGAATGGCAGCATCAAAGAGTAAGAATACCGGGCATTCGGGAAGAAATACAAAAAAGAAGACAGCAATGGAACAGGAAGTCGGCAGATTTCAGACAGAAATCATATTATTTGTGATTTTGGCCGCATGTGTAATCCTGATGGCAAGCAATTTTGGAGCAGGTGGTTTTGTGGGAGATGCGATCAGTAATTTCTGTTTCGGACTGATGGGACTGATGGCATATCTGTTTCCAATCGTATTTTTCCTTGAATCAGCATTTATTCTGATCAATAAAACAAACCGGCTGGCATATAAGAAACTTGCAGCGGCGTTTGTGATGTTTCTGTTTCTGTGTGGGGCAGCGCAGCTTCTCACAGATGGATATATGCAGAGTACAACTTTGCTGGATTATTATGCTTTAAGCGCAGATTATAAAACAGGCGGTGGTCTGATCGGAGGAGCGATCTGTATTTCTGTCACATCTGCTTTTGGAACTATCGGCGGATATGTGATCATTATACTGGCATTTGTTGTATGTATGATCATTATCACACAGCGCTCTCTGCTTGATTTTGTAACGCGGCTGGTTATAAAGGTGTGTGATTTTGTAAAAGACAGACATATGCGCTATATGCAGGGGCAGCCTGAACGTGAGCGATATAGAGAAGAACGTGCCAGAGAACGTCAGCTTATAAGAGAACAGCGGCGTGAAGAAAGAGTCCGCAGACTGGAGGAAGAAATTGGCGATGATGAATTTTCAGATGATGACTTTCTCATGGATCCTTCGGAAGCAAAAAAAATGAAAAAAGGCGGCTTTCTGGAAGGAACCAAGCTGACAGGCTATTCTGAACAGAAGCCAAAGAAAAAGGGGAAACTTCTGAAAAAAGCAGCAGATACAGATAAAGCAGCAGCCGAAGCTGCGGAGAATACCGAGAACACAGGGATTAAATCCTCTGATGATGCGGATAATAAACCATACATCGATGCTCCGATGAATTTTGAGATTCACAGAGCGGATACATCCCCGGATACATACGAGGCAGATAATGAATCACAACAGCAGGAAGACCTTCCATTTGAAGATGCTGTCACTGACCGGAAGAAATCTGTGGTTTCAGAACCGGAGGAAGATCTGCCCCCTTTTCAGGATGAGAAGGCAGTGCGGCCGCCTTCGAAAAACCCCAAATCTTCTGAAAAGGAGATACAGAGCGGAATTGTAAACATTCAGCATGAGATCACCCGACAGGAAGCAGCCGTAAAAAAAGAATATAAATTTCCAGCCTTAAATCTGCTGAAGAAAGGAAGCAGCAAAGCTCAGGGGGATTCTGATGCCTATCTGCGTAAGACTGCAAAAAAACTCCAGGAAGTACTTCACAATTTCGGCGTGAACGTGACTGTCACTAATGTGAGCTGCGGACCAACAGTTACCCGTTATGAACTTCAGCCCGAGATGGGAGTGAAGGTCAGCAAAATTGTAGGTCTTGCAGATGACATCAAACTGAATCTTGCCACTCCTGATATCCGTATTGAAGCACCGATCCCCGGCAAAGCAGCAGTGGGCATTGAGGTTCCCAATAAAGAGAACAGTACGGTTATGCTCAGAGATCTGCTCCAGTCAGAAGAATTTCAGAAGGCAAAATCCAAACTTTCTTTTGCAGTAGGAAAGGATATTGCAGGTAAGACTGTAGTTGCGGATATTGCCAAAATGCCACATCTTCTCATCGCAGGTGCAACCGGTTCAGGTAAATCAGTATGTATCAATACACTTATCATCAGTATCCTGTACAAGGCAAATCCGGATGAAGTAAAGCTTATCATGATCGATCCTAAAGTAGTAGAGCTCAGTGTGTATAACGGAATTCCACATTTGTTTATTCCGGTTGTGACAGATCCGAAGAAAGCAGCAGGCGCATTAAACTGGGCAGTACAGGAGATGACAAACCGTTACAATACATTTGCGGAGTACGGTGTCCGTAATCTGGATGAATATAATAGAAAAGCAGAGCAGATCAAGGTGGCAGGAGCTGAAGAAGAACCTGTGAAAATGCCGCAGATCGTGATCGTCGTGGATGAGCTTGCAGACCTTATGATGGTTGCGCCCGGAGAGGTGGAGGATGCTATCTGTCGCCTGGCCCAGCTTGCACGTGCGGCAGGTATCCATCTGATCATTGCCACACAGAGACCGTCTGTAAATGTTATCACCGGTCTGATCAAGGCGAATATGCCTTCCAGAATTGCTTTCTCTGTATCTTCCGGTGTGGATTCCAGGACAATTCTGGATATGAACGGAGCCGAGAAGCTTCTTGGAAAAGGTGATATGCTCTTTTATCCTCAGGGATATCAGAAGCCTGCAAGACTTCAGGGTGCATTTGTATCTGATGATGAGGTAAGTGCTGTGGTTGAATTTCTTGCAGATAAAAATCCGGGTGTCCAGTATAACCAACAGATCGAGCAGCAGGTAAATTCTCCTGTAACAACAGGTATGTCCGGAGATGAAAGGGACATCCATTTTGAAGAAGCAGGTAAGTTTATCATAGAGAAAGAGAAAGCTTCTATTGGTATGCTGCAGAGAATGTTTAAGATTGGTTTCAACAGAGCGGCAAGAATCATGGATCAGCTCTGCGACGCAGGTGTAGTGGGACCGGAAGAGGGAACAAAACCGAGAAAAGTTCTTATGTCTATGGAGGAGTTTCAGAATTATCTGGAAAATCAGTAAGTGAGGACTGTCTATGAAATGTCCTAAATGTCATAAAGAGGTGGAAAAAGGCTCTCTGTACTGCCCCTACTGCCTTGCGGAGATACCCTGGGTAAGAGAATTCAGCACAGTGGAAACTCTGATGAAAAAGGAGCAGCAGAACCGCCCATCCGAAAAAAAACAGAAAACAGAAATTATAAAATATTTCAAACATCCCAAAAGAAGAAAGCTGAAATTCAGCAGAAAACAGCTTCTATGCCTGCTTCTGTGTGCGGCGACACTGCTGGGGTTCTTTTGTTATCGGCAGTTAAATACTTTTTCTGCCTTATATTCCAGGGCAAAAAAACAATATGCACAGCAAAACTATGAAGAAGCACAGCGGATTGCAGAAAATGCTCTGGATAAAAATCCCAAAAATGAAGCCGCCAATCTTCTTCTGGCCAAAAGTATGGAGAAATCAGGCGATAAACGATCCGCACTTCTTGTTTTGCGCCCGTTTATCCAGAACAAAACTGCGGGAACAGGAATATATAAAGAGTATGTGAAGCTTCTTACACAGGAGGGAAAGACCAACGAAGTCAGACTGATCCTGAAATCTGCTGACAGAGAGGTGCAGAATGCCTGCGCAGAATATATCTGCGAAACACCTGTATCAAATCCTGCACCCGGAACCTATACTACAACGCAGACTCTGAAACTAGAAGGTAACTGCCAAAAGATTTATTACACATTAGATGGAAGCACACCTACCAGAAAAAGTAAAGTATATACAGAACCTATTATTCTGAGGGAAGGCACAACTGAATTAAAAGCCTTTGGTGTAAATGATAAAAATATTGAAAGTGATGTGATCAGCAGGAAATATGTGATTGTTTTAAATGCACCGAAAGCCCCCAAAGTAACACCTAAATCAGGGGATTACAATAAAAAAACAGAGATTAAGATCACTGTCCCAGATGGATGTAAAGCATATTATGCATTTGATTCTGAACCGGATCTTAACAGTACTGTTTATGAACAGCCAATCTCCATGCCTGTGGGTTACCATAGGCTGAATGTTATTCTTGTTGCAGCAAATGGCAAGACCAGTAAGATGACTGCTATGGAATATTATCTGCAGTACTAAAAATACTGTGATTTTATCGCTGATTTTATTAAAATAGAAGGAAGAAGATCATGGAAATCCGTATTGTTACAGTTGGAAAGATCAAAGAAAAATATCTGTGTGACGGAATCGCAGAATATGCCAAACGACTGAGCAGATACTGCAAGCTGACTTTCTGTCAGGTAGCAGATGAAAAAACACCGGATAAAGCGTCAGAAGCACTGAACACACAGATTAAAAATACAGAAGGCGAACGTCTGATGAAACATATACGCGAACAGGATTATGTTATCGCACTGGCAATTGACGGAAAAACGCCGGATTCTGTAGAACTCTCTCAAAAAATTGAGAAACTGGGAGTTTCCGGTATCAGTTCCATTGCATTTGTGATCGGAGGTTCCTTAGGACTGAGTGAGAGTGTTCTGAAACGTGCAGATTATAAGCTCAGCTTTTCCAGAATGACTTTTCCGCATCAGCTGATGCAGATGATCCTTTTGGAACAGATATACAGAAGCTACCGCATTATGAATCACGAACCCTATCATAAATGAACGAATGTACCAACAAGTCCAAAAGAAAGAAGAAAACTATGAACATAGAAAAATTTGAAGAATTTATTTCACAGTACCCGATTTTTGAATACCGCATACTGGACACAAAAGATATTACAATTCAGGAACGCGTGCGCACGATCTGCCAAGAAGAATGCGAACGTTATGATTCTACCTGGGCCTGTCCCCCCGCAGTAGGAACCCTGCAGGAATGTGAAAAAAAAATAAAAAGTTATCCTCAGGCTGTTTTCTTTTCCAGTGTAGCGGAAGTTTCGGATATCATGAACATGGAAGAAATGCTTTCTACAAGACGGGCACACGAGGACCTGACTACAGAGGTGGGAAAATATCTGAATAAAGAAGGGTATGAAACTTACATCCTGTCTACAGAATCCTGTGATATCTGTGAAAAATGTGCCTATAAAGAGGGAAAGCCATGCAGATATCCTGATCGGATGCATCCATGTCTGGAAAGTCATGGTGTAGTAGTAAATGAGATTGTAGAGCGTGAATCTATGGAATATAATCTGGGTGGAAATACAATTCTGTGGTTTTCTATGGTTTTGTTTCGATGATTGCTGCTGAAACGTGTTTTAAAGAAAGTTCTTCCGGCATAGACTGATAGTAAAAGCCGGGGGAGCTTTTTTTATGAAAAAAGCAGGACAATGGAAAAACCGGATGGTGCTGGCATTAGAACTTCCGCCTGATCTGGCATATAATGAAACGATCGTCACACTGACCGGTCAGACGGAAGCTGTTATCGAAAATTATAAATCTGTTTTTAAATATACACCTTCTGAAATTGTGATACAGTCTTTTTGCGGAAAAGTGACCATATCCGGGAAAAATCTTGAAATCCGCTGGTACAATTCCAGTGCAATGAAAGTGACGGGAAGTATTTATGATATAAAAGCGGGTGACAGCGAATGTTGAAATTTTTGAAATTAATATATGGTTATGTGATCATCCTTATAAGAGGAGAAAATCTGGAACGCTTTCTGAATCTCTGCAAAAGCAGAAAAGTTTATATGGAAAAGATCCGGTACAGAGAGGACGGCCAGCTTATGGCACAAATGCAGGCCGCTGATTTCTTTCGCCTGAGACCTCTCCGGAATAAAACAGGTGTACATATTCAGATCATACAGAGACGGGGAATGCCCTTCTTTTTTTTAAGGAATAAAAAAAGAAAGGCTTTTTTTACAGGCATGATTCTGGGAGGTATCCTGATATTTTTTTTGACAGGGAGAATCTGGAATATCCATATTGAAGGAAATGTCAGAAACAGTACCGGAGAAATCCTCGATTTTCTGGATACGCAGGATATAAACCATGGGATGTCCAAAAAAAAGATCAACTGTTCAGAAGTTGCAGCAGCTGTACGGAAAAATTTTCCGGAGATTACCTGGGTATCTGCCAGAATAGAAGGAACCCGTCTGATTCTTAATATCCAGGAAGGAATTATCCCCCAAAAAACCAACAGTAATACCTCACCCTGTAATCTGCTCGCAGACAAGGACGGAGTGATCACAGATATGATCGTCCGAAGGGGCATACCGGTAAAAAAGCCCGGGGATTCCTGCAAAAAAGGGGAACTTCTGGTATCCGGGGAACTTCATATCATGAATGACAGTCAGGAAGTCCTGCGAAAGGAATACGTTCATGCAGATGCGGATATTTTTATTTCCAGACAAATTTCCTATTATCAGGAATTTCCATTAAAATACCGTACAGAAATCCCTGCCGGCAAAAAGAAAAAAGAAATGTACTTCCGGTTTGGGCACTGGTATCTGGGATTGTATCCGGCATTACATACAGGTCAGAAACGTATCACAGAGGAAATTCCTCTGCGTATCACAGAAAATTTTATACTTCCTGTATGGATCGGATGGACCGAAACTACTGATTATACAGTAAAAGAAGAAACCTATACCAGAAAAGAAGCCGAGAAGGAAGCTGTGCGAAGATTTCATCAATATGAAAAGAAGCTGCTTCAAAATGGCATTAAGATCAGTGAAAATCATATTACTACCAGGCTGACAGAATCTCTGTGCATTACCGGAGGAACCCTGCTTATCATCGAACAGACAGGCGAAAAAAGCCGGATAACATAAAATTCCATAAAAATTTGTATTTAAAAAGTTGCAGGGAGGTGTTACAATGGATGCATCTGGTTTTAACCGGACTTTGATTATCGTCCATAAACGAGGCAATAATCCATTATTAACTTATCAACAGGAAAGGACATCACAGGATGGCTGGCAATATTATTGAATTACACACAGAAGTCCCCGCAGAACTGGAAGCAAATGTATTTGGCCAGTTTGATGAGCATCTTAAGCTGATTGAGAGAACACTGAATGTGACAGTGATCTCCAGAGACGGAATCCTTAAGATACTTGGCAATGAACAGAATGCGGCTTCTGCGAAGAAACTGATAGAAGAACTGACAGTACTTGCAAAAAGAGGCAACACGATCACGAAACAGAATGTCAATTATGCTCTTTCTCTGGCAATGGAGCAGAGAAACGAAGTTCTCACAGAAATAGACAAAGATTTTATCTGTAACACCATACAGGGCAGACCTATCAAGCCCAAAACACTGGGGCAGAAAGATTATGTAGAACAGATACGCAAAAAAATGATCGTGTTCGGTGTAGGTCCTGCCGGTACCGGCAAAACCTATCTGGCGATGGCAATGGCTGTCACAGCCTTCCGAAATGAGGAGGTCAGCAGGATCATCCTGACACGTCCTGCTATTGAGGCCGGTGAGAAGCTGGGATTTCTTCCGGGAGATCTGCAGAGCAAGGTAGATCCTTATCTGAGACCACTCTATGATGCACTGTACCAGATCATGGGAGCGGACAGCTTTGCGAAAAATATGGAGCGCGGCCTGATCGAGGTTGCACCGCTTGCATATATGCGCGGACGTACACTGGATAATGCATTTATCATTCTCGATGAAGCACAGAATACTACTCCGGCACAGATGAAGATGTTCCTGACACGTATCGGATTTGGTTCCAAGGTTATCATCACCGGAGATGCCTCGCAGAAAGATCTTCCAAGAGATACCACATCCGGACTTGACGTGGCAATGAAAGTACTGAAAAAAATAGATGACATTGGCTTCTGCCAGCTTACCAGCAAGGATGTTGTCCGTCATCCTCTGGTACAGCAGATCGTACAGGCTTATGATGCCTATGAGAAGAAACAAAAACCTGAAAGACCGGCAAGACGCAGAAACGGGGTAAATGAACGATGAACATGCAGATTGATTATGAGACAGAGCGTGAACTGGGGATCGACTATGAGACACTGGCAGTAAAGGTAGCTGACAAGGTTCTTGAAATGGAAAAATGTCCCTATGATGCACAGGTGAATCTTGTACTTACAGATAACGAAGAGATTGAGAGAGTTAATACTGAGTTTCGCGATATCGCAAGACCTACGGATGTTTTATCCTTCCCTATGATTCCTTTTGAGACACCGGCAGGATATGATATTGTGGAGGAAGATGAATCTTACTTTGATCTGGATACAGACGAACTTCTTCTTGGAGATATCATGATCTCAGTTGACAAGGTATTTGCGCAGGCAGAGGAATACGGACACAGTGTGACAAGAGAATTCTGTTTTCTGGTTGCACACAGTATGCTGCATCTGCTGGGATATGACCATATGACTCCCGGGGAAGCAGCAGTCATGGAGGCAAAACAGGCGAAAGCCCTGGAGGAGCTTGGGATTACACGCTGATCTTCAAATTCTGTTATTGCAGGCAATTTCTGATGGATTTTGTCTCGTAACTGTAAAGACACTGAACAGTTACAAAAAATATATTTATATGGAGTAACAAAAAGATGAATTACCGGGAACGACTTAAAGATAAAAAACGTATTGTAATTAAGATCGGTTCTTCTTCCCTGACTCATTCGGAGACAGGAAGACTGAACCTTCGCAAACTGGAAGTGCTGGCAAGAGAGCTCAGTGACCTTCGCAATCAGGGAAAAGATGTCATACTGGTTTCTTCAGGAGCTATAGCAACAGGTGTGGCAGCTCTTGGAATGCATGAGAAACCCACAGAACTGAAAGGAAAACAGGCATGTGCAGCAGTAGGACAGGCCAGACTGATGATGATTTATCAGAAACTTTTTTCTGAATATAATCAGCTTTCCGCTCAGATCCTTATGACCAAAAATACTATGGTTAATAATATTAACCGAAAGAATGCTCAGAATACTTTCAATGAACTGCTCAGTCTGGGAGTGATTCCCATTGTAAACGAGAATGACTCCATTTCCACCTATGAGCTTCAGAATCTGGAGAAATTCGGAGATAATGATACATTGTCTGCAATGGTTGCCGCACTTGTACGGGCAGATCTGCTGATCCTGTTATCAGATATTGATGGTCTTTTTACAGATGATCCCAATACTAATCCTGATGCAAAATTCATTGATGTGGTAGAAAATCTGGATGATAATCTGCTTAACATGGGAAAAGGTACTTCTGGAAGTAAGGTAGGAACCGGCGGAATGGCTACTAAGCTGACAGCAGCACAGATTGCTTCTGCAGCAGGCGTAGATATGGTGATCGCAAACGGAGCCGATTTCCATATTATCCATAAGATCACAGAGGGACGCAGGTACGGTACGCTGTTTGTAAGCCAGTCCAAAGAAGAAGTTTATCTGATCGATATTATTGACAGACTGTTATAATACCGGAAATTTACCGGTGCCAAATGACATTCACAGAGTAAATGGCAGTGTTTACAGACAGACTGCCGCAGACAAAAAACAGGAGGAAGAACTATGGAAGTTGAGAAAATCGACCGCATTAATGCACTTGCACATAAAGCCAAAAGTGTGGGGCTTACTGAAGAAGAGAAAAAAGAAAGAGAACTGCTGCGCAAGGAATATATTGCATCTGTCCGCATGAACCTTCGCGCTCAGCTGGACAATGTGGATGTTCAGCAGGAAGACGGAACAATCATTAATCTGGGTGAAAAATATGGAATCAAAAAAAGACATTAGAAAGAAGATTTTCGCAGAAAGAAAGCTGCACACAGATGAACAGATAGAGGCAATGAGCCGCACGATCACTGACAAAGTGACCGCACTTCCTGCATTTAAGAATGCGGACCGCATTCTGGTATATGCAGATTACAACCATGAAGTTGTCACAGAGTATCTTATAAAAGAAGCATGGAAGGCCGGCAAGGAGGTTGCAGTTCCCAAGGTTGTGGGAAAGGATATGGTATTTTATAAGCTGACAGACTTTGCCCGGCTGGAACCCGGATATTTTGGGATTCCTGAGCCTGTATCGGGGGAGATCGTCAACTGGTCAAAGGCTCTTATGATCATGCCGGGAGTGGCTTTTGACAGAGCAAACCACAGAGTCGGATACGGCGGTGGCTTCTATGACCGTTATCTTGAGAAACATCCGCAGCTTGAAAGAGTTGCCATTGCATTTTCTTTTCAGATGTTGCCGGAGGTTCCCACAGAACCTACTGATATCTGTCCGCAGATCATAGTAACAGAAGAGGAGATATGCTATCTTACTGACTGAAAGGGGACCTGAACATGAATGAAATGCTGAACCGCCTTGGCATGAATGCGAAGGCAGCTGAAACAGAAATGAGAAATCTTTCTACAAACAAAAAGAATGAAGTACTTCTTGCAGTAGCAGACAAACTGGTAAAGGATGCACAGACTCTGATCAATGCCAACAGGCTGGATGTGGAAACCGGAAAAAGGAATCATATGCCTGAGGGGCTGATCGACAGGCTTCTTCTTACAGAGAGCAGGATTGAAGGAATGGCAGAGGGCCTGCGCCAGGTATCAGCCCTGGATGATCCTGTCGGGGAAGTAACCGGGATGAAAAAACGCCCAAACGGACTGCTGATCGGGCAGAAGAGAGTACCTCTTGGCGTGATCGGAATTATCTATGAAGCAAGACCGAATGTAACTGCGGATGCATTTGCACTCTGCTTTAAGACCGGTAATGTAGTAATCCTAAAGGGTGGAAGTGATGCGATCCATTCCAACGAGGCCATTGTAAACTGTATCAGGGAAACTCTGAATGAACAGGGCGTGACAGAGGATGCGATCCAGCTGATTTCTGATACATCCAGAGAGACAGCAGCAGAATTCATGAAGATGAACCAGTATGTGGATGTACTCATCCCGCGAGGCGGCAGAGGCCTGATCAAAGCCGTAGTGGAGCAGAGCACCATCCCTGTGATTGAGACCGGTACTGGAAACTGCCATATTTATGTGGATGAAACCGCAGACCTTGAGATGGCAGCAGACATTATCATGAATGCCAAGACTCAGAGAGTAGGCGTCTGCAATGCCTGCGAATCTGTTCTTGTACATAAAGATGTAAAGGATGCCCTGCTTCCAGTCCTTGCAAAGCGTCTGCAGGAGAAACATGTGGAGATCCGCGCAGATGAAGCGGCTTATGCGTTGATCCCGGGAGCTGTACACGCAACAGAAGAAGACTGGGGCAAAGAATATCTGGATTATATTCTTTCTATTAAAGTGGTTTCTTCTGTGGAAGAGGCGAT
Organism: Blautia sp. DFI.3.45; assembly: GCF_020593505.1. Classification (NCBI taxonomy): domain Bacteria; kingdom Bacillati; phylum Bacillota; class Clostridia; order Lachnospirales; family Lachnospiraceae; genus Blautia; species Blautia sp. DFI.3.45. Next base: position 55,625 of record NZ_JAJDMI010000005.1, on the reverse strand, counting down.
TGCTCACATCAATAAATATAATACAAAACATTCAGAGGCAATTATTACCAATAATTATGAACATGCACAGAAGTTTCTGGATGAAGTGGATGCTGCGGCAGTTTATGTCAATGCCTCCACACGTTTTACAGATGGATTTGAATTCGGTTTCGGGGCAGAGATCGGTATCAGCACACAGAAGCTTCATGCGAGGGGACCTATGGGACTTCTGGCTCTGACCACAACGAAATATATCATCTATGGAAACGGACAGGTACGCCCATAGACAGCACATTGATTTTTTCTGAGGGATGTGCTATACTTCAATTCAGATTTGGGATTACTGACTGCTTCGTGGGGAATAAGAAATCGGATGGTGTCAGTAGTGATTTTAACTAAAACTCATCTATGGGAGGACATACAATGAGAAAAAAACAACTTTTTGCATTATTAATGGCAGGTGCCCTGTCTGTAGGAATGGCACCGACAGCCACATTTGCAGCAGATACTGCTGCTGAGACATCAGCCGAAGGCGAACTGGAAGGTGAACTTGACTCTGCAGATACAGAAGAACCTTCTGAAGATCCGGCTGAAACTCCTGAGGAACCAGCCGAAGATCCAGCCGAGACACCGGAAGATCCGGCTGAAACTCCTGCCGAAACAACAGCTGATCCTACAGAGGCACCGGCTGCTGAAGAAACTGATGAGCAGGCTGCTGAGGCAGGATCTGCTATTATAGTTAATGGACATTCTTATTCAACACTTGCTGAAGCATTTGAGGCAGTACCTGAAAGTGCAGATATGACCGATGAGACAAAGTACGTCAAAGTAAAAGGTGATATTGAAATCAGTGCTACGGTTGATGTTCCTTCTAATAAAAATATTATGCTGGTTGCAGCAGAAGATGCGACTATTAAACGTGCGGCAGGATTTATCGGAAGCATGTTTACTGTAAATGGTGGTAATCTTCAGATGGCAGGTTCGGCAGAAGATGCGGCAACAGGCGCTGTTGACAGTACTTTAATTGTTGATGGAACTGGTGAAGGGGTTACTGGTTCTATTGTTGAAGTGATAAGTGGTAACTATGCTTTATCTGATGGAGCAACTCTGACAGGTAATACTACAACAGGAGATGGCAGTGCAATCAACAACAGTGCGAATGCATATCTTTTAGGAGGTACAATCACAGCAAACAGCACGACAGGAAATGGTGGTGCGATTAATAATGCTGCCGGTGCAAACGTATATCTTCAGAATGGCACGATTACAGCCAACTCCGCTGCAGCAGGTGGTGCAATTTACAGTGAAGGAACTGTAAATATTCAGGGAACCTTAAGTGTTACAGGAAATACCGTTACAAATTCTTTTGAAGCTGCAAGTAACCTTGTGCTTGCCAAAGACGGTGTAATCAATGTAAGCGGTGCTGTTACAGGTTCTGCCATTGGTGTTGCTGTTCAGGAGGCTAACGCCGGAAGAACAGTCGTAAAGCTGGGTGACGCTGTTACTGATGTGAAACTGGCGGATGTTCTTTCTCAGATTACATATGAGGGAGATTCTAGCCTTAAAATCGGAGAAGACGGAACTTTAGTCAGTACAACAGAACCGTCCCCTACCCCAACTCCTGCAGAAGAAAAACTGAAAGTAACAGGAAAAGAATGCAAATGGTCCGGAAGTGGTACTGTTAAAATTAAGTTCCAGTCAAATGTAAAAGGTACCTATTATATTGACTGGGTAAAACGTGGTGAGAAAGCACCGACAATCGATACTTCCAGAGTAGGTGCTCCTATTGAGGCTGATACAAATGTAACAGCAAAAGTTACTGATCTTCCTGACTATGATGTTGATATTTATGTATGTGTGATCAGTGATAAGGATAAGAGTAATTATGGCTCTGTAATGTTCCAGCCTGATTCAAAAGAACGTCCTGTTACACCTACACCATCTCATACTCCGGTAGTACCCGATGTAAAAGAGAGTGTTGTACAGGGATTTGAGAAAGCACTTGTGTTCTATCCGAATACTTTCTATGACTTCAAGGTAATCGGTGCAGGTACACAGAACAATAATCCGGGAGAAGGTGATGTCAGATGGGTACCTGTAGGATGGAGTATGTCTTCTAACCCGTCAACCTGGAACACATCCTGGAAAATTGGTGCCAAGAGCGGTATTTATACAGATGCCGAAAAAGCATATACTATTTACATTAAATATGCAAAACAGGTATACAGTGGAAATGACTGGCAGGAAACAGATGCTTCCGAAGTTCTGCCCTATCAGTTCAAGGCAGCTCCTCTGACACAGGCCACTACCACACCAGGTGCAAACGGAACAAACGGAGACGGAACCGGATCCGGCGACGGAACTACAGATGGAGGAACTACAGATGTAACTCCGACAACCTATGCAGACGGAACAAACGGAACAGCGAAATCAGCAGTATCCACAGGTGATGAATCACCGGTCGGAACTATGCTGGCTCTTGCTGCAGCTTCTGTTCTTGCAGGTGGTTACGTACTGATAAGAAGACGTAAAAAAGAAATGTAAATATAATCCAATTATTTTTAAGAGACAGGTCTTATGGCCTGTCTCTTTTCATATATATAATAATAAGGCAGCCATTCAGCCGTCCATACAGGTCAGAATCCGGAATCTGATCCAGGCTGCTGAACATTTGCCAAAAAGGAGGAGAGAATGTATGTCAACAGAACAGATGGGAACTTATGAAAAAATATACTTCGCATTGTGGGAACTCGGACAGAGATATGGAAATTTTGTCCAGTTCAGAGTGATCGGAAGAAGTCATGATGACAGAATGATCCCCATGCTTGAGATTGGAAAGGGTGATACCTGCATTATCTGTCTGAGCGGAGTGGAAAGCGGAGACAGAAATCTCCCGGAATATCTTTTGTCCATTGCAAAAGATTACTGCAGATCCTATGAAAGCAACTGGACTATCGGAGAAAGTTATGAAGTTCGTAAACTTCTGGATAAGGTTCGTATCTGTATGATCCCCATGCTGAATCCTGACAGCTATGAGATATGTGAATACGGATATGGTGCCATACATAATCCCATCCACAGACAGATGCTGAAAATGCAGGACAGGCCTGTGGAAGAGTATGAATGTAATGCCAGGGGAATTGATCTGCGCAGAAATTTTCCGACTAATTATTATCAGCGGAAAAGAGTGAATCAGGAGCCTGCCAGTGAGAATGAGACTCGTGCCCTGATCAGCATTTTTCAGGAATATTCAAGCCTTGGCCTGCTTACATTCAGTTATTCCAGAGGGAAGATCGTTTACTGCAGACAGGAGAAAGGCTTTGCCTACAATCAGAAAAATTACAGACTGGCAAGGCATTTACAGAAATGTTCCGGCTATCGTCTGGAAAAAGGGATTGCAGGTGGTGCGAGAGTCAAAAAAGCCGGAGCAAAACCTGAGATGGGATCTCCGGAACAGTTTTATGCGGAAGTGATCCGTCAGCCCTCTCTGGCAATTGAGATTCCGGAATACCGCAAGGACGATATGGAAGAACTGCGTCTGATTCCACTTGAATATCTTTATTCTCTAAACAGCGGCATATTGGCAAACGCATAAATCCGTCACATAGTCAAAGAAAAACTGTATCCGAAAATAAAAAGTAATAAAAACAGAGATTAGCGTTTGACATAAAGCCATAGATTCTGTATGATAAAAAGAGTGCCCCGAAATGTTGTAAACAGAAAGATGAGGAATCAATAGTGAATAATAATACACAGGAAAGTAAAATACAGTTAGAATATATCAATAAATGTACAGAGCTTGTGAAGGAAAAATATGAAAATGCGCCAGCTTTCTTTATCCAGAATGCAGGCTGCCAGATGAATTCCCTGCAGACGGATACAGTGGCCGGTATCGTGAAACGTATGGGCTATACAGAAGTATCCAGAGAAGAAGATGCAGATGTTGTCATCTATAACACCTGCACAGTCCGGGAGAATGCAAACCTGAAGATTTACGGTCATCTTGGCCATCTGAAAAGTATTAAGAAAAAGAATCCTGAACTGAAGATTATATTGTTTGGCTGCATGATGCAGGAGCCGGAAGTAATTGAGAAGATCCACAAAGAATATTCTTTTGTTGATCTGGTTTTCGGTACCCATAACTTCCATAAGTTTCCGGAGCTTTTCTACAGAAGCTTAAATACGGAGGGACAGATCATTGATGTCTGGAAGGAATCTGATGAAATCGTGGAGGGTATGCCTTCTGACCGTAAATATTCCTTTAAAACGGGTGTCAATATTATGTTTGGCTGCAATAATTTCTGCAGTTACTGTATTGTACCATATGTAAGAGGAAGAGAGAAGAGTCGCGAACCGGAGGCGATCATAGAAGAGATCAAGGGTCTGGTGGCTGATGGTGTAACGGAAGTTATGCTTCTGGGACAGAACGTTAATTCCTATGGAAAGACACTGGAACATCCGGTTACTTTTGCACAGCTTCTGAAACAGGTGGAAGCAATTGAAGGATTAAAGAGAATCCGTTTCATGACTTCCCATCCGAAGGATCTGTCTGATGAACTGATCCGGACAATGGCAGAGAGCAAAAAAGTGTGCCATCACCTTCACCTTCCCATGCAGTCCGGAAGCAGCCGAATCTTAAAGATCATGAACCGCCGTTATGACAAAGAAAAGTATCTGGAACTTGTAGACAAGATCCGTAATGCCGTACCGGATATTTCCCTTACTACAGATATCATTGTAGGTTTTCCGGGAGAAACGGAAGAGGATTTCCAGGATACTCTGGACGTTGTGGAAAAATGCGATTTTGATTCTGCGTTTACCTTTATTTATTCCAAAAGAAGCGGCACACCTGCTGCCAAAATGGAGAATCAGGTACCTGAGGATGTAGTAAAAGACCGTTTTGACCGTCTTCTGGCTCTGGTTCAGGAAAAAGGCCGAAAGGCTTCTTCCCGTTTCGAGGGAACTGTTCAGGAGATCCTCGTAGAGGAGGAAAGCAGAGAAAAAGGTATCTTTACAGGAAGAACAGAATATAACCTTCTGGTCCATTTCCCGGGATGTCAGGATCTGATCGGTAAATATGTAAAAGTAAAACTGGATACCTGCAAGGGATTCTATTATTTCGGAAGCCTTGCAGAATAAAAACATTGAAAAATACTAACTGTTTACGAACAGTAATATAAAGGACTTCTACAGAAGCCCATATCAATTTGGATATAAAGGGTGGAAGATAAAAGTGAAACAAAATAAATACGAAATAGATATGTGTAACGGAACCATCATGGACAAGCTGATTTCCTTTTCACTGCCGTTGATGCTGTCCGGAATCCTGCAGCTGATGTTTAATGCTGTGGATATCATAGTGGTGGGAAGATTTAGCGGAAGTCAGGCACTTGCAGCCGTAGGCTCAACCACAGCACTGATCAATGTGTTTACCAATCTGTTTATTGGTATCTCACTTGGTGCGAATGTACTTGCTGCCCGGTTCTATGCGGCAGGAAAAGACCGTGAAATGTCAGATACCGTTCATACGGCTGTAACTCTTGCACTGGTAAGCGGTATCGTCATGGCATTTGTGGGACTGATTTTTTCCAGATGGGCTCTGGAACTGATGGGTACCCCGGATGATGTGATCGGACAGTCTGCACTGTATATGAAAATCTATTTTCTGGGTATGCCGTTTTTTATGCTTTATAATTATGGAGCTGCGATTCTGCGGGCTGTAGGAGATACGAAACGTCCACTGATCTTTCTGGTTATTTCCGGTATTGTAAATGCAGTACTGAATCTGATCCTCGTGATCATGTTTCATATGGATGTGGCGGGCGTAGCCATTGCTACTGTGATTTCCCAGTTAATTTCCTGCATTCTGGTACTCAGATGTCTGCGTACATCGAAAACCAGCTACCAGCTTCATTTTGGAAAATTAAGGATCAATACTGTTTATTTAAAACAGATTTTCCAGGTTGGGATTCCGGCCGGGATCCAGAGCACAGTCATTAATCTGTCAAATGCTCTGCTTCAGTCCTCGGTTAATTCCTTTGGATCGACCGCCATGGCAGGGTATACGGCGGCCAATAATATTTTCGGTTTTCTGTATGTGGCGGTGAACTCTGTCACACAGGCATGTATGAGCTTTACCAGTCAGAACTATGGTGTGCATAAATTTAAACGTATGGATAAGGTTCTGGTCGACTGTCTTATTATTTCCGTAGTTACCTCCTTTTCCCTTGGATGCGGTGCATATTTCTTCGGTTCTGAGATTCTTAAGATTTATACTGCCGATCCGGAAGTGATCCGCTGCGGACTGGAAATCCTGTCTTACACTACCGTACCTTATTTTCTCTGCGGGATTATGGATCTGTTTCCGGGTGCCCTGCGTGGAATGGGACATTCCGGCGTTCCAATGATCCTGTCAGTGATCGGAACAGTAGGAACCAGGATCGTATGGATATTTGGAATATTCCCGCATCACAGATCACTGGCTGTTCTGTTTATTTCCTATCCTGCATCCTGGATGCTGACGATCATTATGCAGGTCACCTGTTTTTATTTTGTCAGAAGAAAAGTGCATAGAGTATAGGTCTTTGAGCTTTCGCGAAAAATAATTGCCGGCAGAATATTACCGGCGGTTATTTTCTGTGAGAGCTCTTTTTTGTGTTACTGCTGCTTACTCTGTCCGCAGTAATCTTTGTTACTGTTCACACACCACTTGTTTCCGATATGAAAAAACAGTATTGACAAATACCCCATAAGGGTATATAGTGACTACTATAAAGATACCCCGTAAGGGTATTTTGAAATCGTTATATGTTTCAGAAATTTATATAAAACAGAGCTTATTTATAAAAATGTACTCTCGGAGTCTTTATTGCACTTGCTTTTATGGCTGATTTTTCGCCAGATGCACCCGAATTTTATCAACGTACGCCTCAAAAATTCGGGCACATCTGACAAAAAATCTTCTCATAAAATCAAGTACAAAAAGATTCCGAGAGTACATAAAAATCAGAAGGAGGATTTCCCATATGGCAGATACACAGGAGAAAAAAGTCTGTCCCTGTTGCCCAAAACACACAATGCGTTCTGAGGAGGAGAGAAAGAAGCTGATCAATCGTCTTAAACGTGTGGAAGGACAAATCCGAGGGATTATTGGTATGCTGGAGAATGATGCGTACTGTAACGATATCCTGATCCAGTCCGCAGCAGTCAACGCAGCAGTGAACGCATTTAACAAAGAACTGCTTGCCAGCCATATCCGCAACTGTGTGGCAAGAGATATCCGCAGGGGCAAGGATGAGACGATTGATGAACTGGTGGCTACTTTGCAGAAACTGATGAAGTGAAAGCTGTGTTCAGACTGTTATAGCATCAGAGTACAGCAGAACAAAGATCTGGGAACTGCAAAGCAACAGAGCAGTAGATATCAGGTAAGGAACAACAAGTCGTAGGGAGGGATAGAAATGGAACAATACAATGTAACCGGAATGAGCTGTGCAGCCTGCAGCAGCAGAGTGGAGAAGGCCGTATCCAGGGTTCCGGGGGTGACATCCTGTTCGGTCAGTCTGCTGACCAACTCCATGGGAGTAGAGGGAACTGCCGGTGCAGGTGCGATCATCAAGGCAGTACAGGATGCAGGTTATGGAGCATCCTTAAAGGGGGCATCCGGAGAACAGATATCTGCTTCTGCGGCAGAGGAGGCACTGGAAGACCATGAAACACCGGCACTGAAACGAAGGCTGATCGCATCTGTAGGCTTTCTGCTTGTGCTGATGTATTTTTCCATGGGACATATGATGTGGGGCTGGCCTCTTCCGGCATGGTTTAATGATAATCATATTGCCATGGGACTGGTGCAGCTTCTTCTCGCCGGAATCATAATGGTCATTAACCAGAAATTTTTTGTCAGCGGATTTAAGAGTCTGTGGCATCGTGCACCAAATATGGATACCCTTGTGGCACTTGGTTCCATGGCATCCTTTTTGTGGAGTGTTTATGTACTTTTTGCAATGACAAGGGCACAGGTGGACGGAGATTCTGCAGCAGTTATGAATTACATGATGGAGTTCTATTTTGAATCTGCCGCCATGATCCTTACCCTGATCACAGTTGGAAAAATGCTGGAAGCCCGATCTAAGGGAAAGACAACGGATGCGCTGAAAGGTCTGATGAAGCTGGCACCTAAGACAGCAGTTGTTGTCCGGAACGGACAGGAGGCTACGGTGCCCATCGAACAGGTCCGAAAAGGTGATGTTTTTGTGGTACGTCCCGGTGAGAACATTCCGGTGGACGGAGTGATCCTTGAGGGAAACAGTGCTGTTAATGAGGCAGCACTTACAGGGGAGAGTATTCCTGTTGACAAGAATCCGGGAGATGCAGTCTCTGCTGCAACCGTAAACCAGTCCGGATTTATCAGATGCGAAGCTACCCGGGTAGGCGAGGACACTACTCTTTCCCAGATTATTAAGATGGTCAGTGATGCGGCTGCAACAAAAGCACCTATTGCCAAAATCGCAGACAGGGTTTCCGGAGTTTTTGTTCCGACAGTCATCAGTATTGCGGTTGTCACCACCATTGTCTGGCTGCTGGCAGGAAAAGAGTTCGGATATGCACTTGCCAGAGGTATTTCTGTTCTGGTCATCAGCTGTCCCTGTGCCCTTGGACTTGCCACACCGGTTGCCATTATGGTAGGAAACGGAATGGGGGCCAAAAACGGAATCCTGTTTAAAACAGCAGTATCCCTGGAGGAAGCAGGTAAGATCCAGATCGTTGCATTAGATAAGACAGGAACTATCACCAAGGGTGAACCGCAGGTGACAGATATGGTTCCTGCAAAGGGAATCTCAGAGGAAGAGCTTTTAGGCTATGCCTATGCACTTGAGAAGAAGAGTGAACATCCTCTTGCAAAAGCCATTATTGCCAGAGCAGAAGAGAAAAAGATTGTTTTGCAGAAGGTTTCTGATTTTCAGGCTCTTCCTGGAAACGGTCTTCGTGCAGCATTAAACAGTGAAGTGCTTACAGGCGGAAATATGAAATTTATCAGCAATGAAACCTCTGTATCACCAGAACTGATGAAGCAGGCAGAAAAACTTGCAGGAGAAGGAAAAACACCACTTCTTTTTGCAAAAGGCGGGAAGCTTCTCGGCATGATCGCAGTGGCAGATGTTATAAAAGAGGACAGTCCTCAGGCAATAAAAGAACTGCAGAACATGGGAATCCGGGTAGTAATGCTTACCGGTGATAATGAACGCACAGCAAAAGCGATCGGAGCACAGGCAGGAGTGGACGATGTAATTGCAGGTGTTCTTCCGGATGGCAAGGAAAGTGTGATCCGTTCTCTGAAGGAACAGGGAAAGGTTGCCATGGTAGGAGACGGAATCAATGATGCCCCTGCACTTACCAGGGCAGACATCGGTATTGCAATCGGTGCAGGAACAGATGTTGCCATTGATGCCGCAGATGTGGTATTAATGAAGAGCCGGCTCAGTGATGTACCTGCTGCCATACGTTTAAGCCGGGCAACATTGAGAAATATCCATGAGAATCTTTTCTGGGCATTCTTCTACAATGTGATCGGTATTCCACTGGCAGCCGGTGTATGGATTCCGATTTTCGGATGGACACTGAACCCCATGTTTGGTGCAGCTGCCATGAGCCTTTCCAGTTTCTGTGTGGTAACCAATGCACTGAGACTGAATCTCTTTAAGGTACATGATGCTTCCAGAGACAAAAAAATAAAACAGAATGTGGAAGAAATCCATTATATTTCAGCTAATGCAGAAATGAAAAACGTAACAGAAAACAAAAGTCTAAAGGCAGAGAATCCAGACTTTTGCAACAGTGAAATTCATGATCCAAAAGATCAGGAAAATATAAAAGAAAACAAGGAGAACAAAGAAATGACAACAATCACAGTAAACGTAACAGGAATGATGTGTGGACATTGTGAAGCACATGTGACAAAGGCAGTAAAAGAGGCATTTGGAGTGGAAGATGTAGTTTCCTCCCATGAAAAAGGAACCACAGTGATCCATGCTCCGGAGAAACTGGACGAGGATAAGATCCGCGAAGTGATCAAAGAAGCCGGCTATGAAGTAACTGGTATCACACAGGAATAAAAAACAAAAAGGGGATTTTATGGAAAACCAGAACCAGACACCACATAAAAGACGTGTCCGTTATAAAGGAAAATATCCGAAGAAATTCGAAGAGAAATACAAGGAATTACAGCCTGAGAAATATAAAGATACCATTGAACACGTGATTCAGAAAGGAAATACCCCGGCGGGAATGCATATCTCCATTATGGTTAAGGAAATCCTTGATTTTCTTAATATCCAGCCGGGCGAAACCGGATTTGATGCCACATTGGGCTATGGCGGCCATACGAAAGCAATGCTTCAGTGTCTGAATGGCAAGGGCCATATTTATGCAACAGATGTAGACCCTGAGGAATCCGCCAAAACAAAGAAACGTCTGGCAGAGCAGGGATTCGGGGAAGAACTGCTGACAGTAAAGCTTCAGAACTTCTGCACCATTGATGAGATTGCCAAAGAGGTTGGAGGATTTGACTTTATTCTGGCAGATCTCGGTGTTTCCTCCATGCAGATTGATAACCCCAAAAGAGGTTTCTCTTTTAAAACAGACGGACCTCTGGATCTGCGCCTGAATCAGGAAACCGGCATCAGTGCAGCCCAGCGTCTGGATACCATTTCCAGAGAGGAGCTTGCGGGAATGCTCTGTGAAAATTCTGATGAACCATACTGTGAGGAACTCGCCAAAGCCATTACCGATGAGATCCGCAGAGACAATCATATTGATACTACCACAAAACTGCGTCAGGTAATCGAAAAAACTCTTGATTTCCTTCCTGAAAAGGAAAAGAAAGAGACAATTAAGAAAACCTGCCAGCGAACCTTCCAGGCATTGCGTATTGATGTCAACCATGAGTTCGAAGTACTGTATGAATTTATGGAGAAGCTTCCGGATGCTTTGCGTCCGGGCGGACGTGTGGCAATCCTTACCTTTCATTCCGGTGAAGACAAGCTGGTAAAGAAAGCGCTTAAAGCAGGATACAAGGAGGGAATCTACTCAGACTATGCAAAAGATGTGATCCGCCCCTCAGCCAAAGAGTGCACACAGAACCCAAGAGCCCGTTCCACAAAGATGCGCTGGGCTATAAAGGCTGAATAAAAAATCTTTTATAAACGGCCTGCTGTATTGCAACTTTTTTATTCATGCTAAAACCGTAGCTGTTAAGTTTATAACAGGAATATTGAACAGTTGATAGTTACATCAAAAATAGATATACATTATACAAGAAAAAAATCACTTATTTGAGATTTTTTTCAATAATCAATCATTGGCGGAACTTTTTTCTGCCAGTCACAGAAAATCTGTCAAAATAATATTGATGAAGTCTGTCAATCAGTGCTTTTTCGTTGTATAATGCCTTTGTCGTACAGAGTCACTTTCCTTTGTAATTTTTTCTAAAACTCATTATACATCGGAAAGTCCTGTACGATATTATTTTATGAAAAAGTTGTAAAATAGCGGTCGATAAAACGAAAGCAACATTTTCAGGGCTGGATTGAACTGATGGAAGAGATTACCCGCTGACAGCACCCCGGTATCTGTAAGATTACAGAAGCACAGAGGTCATAGCTGATGCTCTCCATTTTTGGTTAATTTTTCAGATTTTTTATTTTTATATCTCCCGATTGTCAACAATGGAATAATAAATGTAACAGTGGCAAAGTATCCCATATATCGATAGCCATAATTTATAACGTTATCAAGACCAACTAAAGAGAATATAGTTGATAATGCTAATGCAAAAAAGGCTACGATCAAACAACGTTGAGTTTTATTTTTTATTCTGTTCTTTAAAAATAATACATCTTCAAAACGACTTACAAATTATGCTTGTTCTTTGGAATAATACATCTCCGATGAACAGAATGGAAATTGTAGCAGCAGGTGAAGGCGATGAAGAATCCAGAGTCCTTTACAATAACAGAGACGGAACCTGGATCGATGAGAACGGAAATCTTTATGAAGAGTAAATGAAAAGAAACGTTTTCCGTAAGCAAATAAGGGAATGGAAAACATTTCTTTTTTTATAAAATGTTATATGAGATATAAAAGCTATTTTGAAATATAAGTATTTGATAAGAAAGACATTTTTATTTTACAACAAACAGACATTTTTATGATAAAATATCGGTAAAAATAATTTTGGACTGTAACAAAAGTCGTTGCAGTGTCTAAACTACATCAAATGGATACGGAGGAAAAAATGTGCGGGATTTGTGGATTTACAGGTTACAGACAGGATCAGAAGACAGTAATTGAAAGGATGATGAAGGCCATTGAACATAGAGGCCCGGATAGTGAAGGCTCTTTTTGCAGGGAGAAGATTACGCTGGGCTTTCGAAGACTTAGTATTATTGATTTAGAAGATGGGCAGCAGCCTATGGAAAGTGCGGACGGAAACCTGCATATTGTTTTTAATGGGGAAATCTATGATTATAAGGAACTGCGGGCAGAACTTGAGGCTTCCGGCATTTCTTTCTGTACCCATTCTGACACGGAAGTTCTGGTAAATACCATTCAACAGTATGGGGAGAAGGCACTGGATAAGCTCAGGGGAATGTTTGGGTTTGCAGTATGGAATGAAAAAGAGCAGACTTTGATGCTTGCAAGGGATTTCTTTGGAATTAAGCCTGTGTACTATGCCGAAATAGATGGACACTTTGTATTTGCTTCTGAAATTAAGAGTATTCTTGCATTTCCAGGCTATGAAAGAAAAGTAAATCAGAAGGCCCTGGAGCAGTATTTGTCATTTCAATATGCCCCTCTGGAAGAGACCTTTTTTAAGGGAATCTATAAACTTATGCCCGGACATATGCTTTTATATAAAAACGGAAACTATGAAATAAAGACTTATTTCAAAACAAAGCTTACACCTGACAAGTGGAACCGTAAGACGAATATGGATCAGCTACGGAGCCAGCTTGCAGAGATTTTAAAGGATTCGGTGAAGCACCACATGTTAAGCGATGTGGAAGTCGGCGCGTTTTTATCCGGGGGAGTGGACTCCGGGTATCTGGCTTCTGCCTCCGGTGCAGATCAGGCATTCACAGTGGGATTTGATGAGGGGGACCGATATAGTGAAGTAAACAAAGCTGCCAAAGTGGCAGAAAAAGCAAGCTTGAAACACCATGTGAAAATCATATCCAAGCAGGAATTCTGGGATGCTCTTCCAGATGTGATGTATCATATGGATGAACCACTTGGGGATGCCTCTGCAGTTGCACTTTATTTTCTTTCCAAAGAGGCTGCCGGACATGTTAAGGTAGTCCTTTCCGGGGAAGGCGCAGATGAACTTTTCGGTGGATACAATATTTACAGAGAGCCTGAAGCATTAAAGAAAGTTGCCTGGATTCCGTTCGTGCTCAGACGCGCTGTCAGAAAACTGGCTGCAAAGCTGCCAGACGTTAAAGGACGGGATTTCCTTATCCGCGCAGGAATGAAAGTAGAAGAACGCTTCATCGGAAATGCATATATTTACTGTGAAAAAGAGAAAGCACAGATTTTAAAAAATAAAGTAACAGGACCTTCCACGCAGGAATATTTAAGTCAATTTTATGAAGAGCTTGAGTCAGAAAACAGAGGCTCACTTCAAGACATGGAAAAAATGCAGTCTGTAGATCTGAACTACTGGCTTCCTGGCGATATTTTGCAGAAAGCAGATAAAATGAGCATGGCACATTCCCTGGAAGTCAGGGTACCATTTCTGGATAAAGAAGTTTTTAACTTTGCAGCAAAGCTTCCGAAAGAAGCCAAGATTGCAGCAGGTACAACCAAATATATTTTCCGTAAAGCTGTTTCAGAATTTCTTCCACAGGAAACCAATGAACGGAAGAAACTTGGTTTTCCCATTCCAATCCGTGTGTGGCTGCGGCAGAATGACTGGTATCAGATGGTAACAGATTTATTTACCTCGAAAGAAGCAGAAGAATTTTTCCATACAGAGAAACTGCTCCAGCTTCTGAACGACCATAAAGATAAAAAAGCAGATAACAGCCGTAAAATCTGGACAGTTTTAACATTCCTTATCTGGTACGATAGATTTTTTACTACATGTTCGAAGTGAGAGAGTTGGTTATGAGACGGTAATAATACCTAAATGGATATTCACAAAGAAAAAATAGAAGATAGGTATTAAGCTTTCGTATAGGAAGCTGCATGTCAATCCATGGTTTATGAAGAGCAGACTTCATCATAACTATTTGAATAATTTATCGAAAGAAGGAAAAAATGAAATTATACCACTACCGTTCAATAAACAGTGCATTATTAGAAATTGAAAATGGCACTTTTCATTTTGCATCGAAAGAAGAGTTAAATGATCCGTTGGAAGGGTTTGTACGTGTTTTCTGGCAGGGAGATAAGATGGCCTGGGAGGGATTGTTCAGACATTATATATATAGCGTAGCGCGTGCACTGGAACTCTATATTCTGAAAGCCGATGATGAAACGTTATATCATGGTACTTTGGTTGCAGATGTTCATTGCTATAAAAATAACTTTTTTGAGAAAATTTTATTGAAATTAGGAGAAGAGTTCATAACGGATACAGATGTACAAAATCTGGCAGGAGTTTATGGTGACAATTGTTTGAAAGTATCAGAAAAGGAACTTCAATATATTCTTTTTTATATTCATAATAATGCACTAATTAAGTGTCTGGAAGAATTTAAGAAAAATAAATTTGTACCTGCAGAGGAAGCTGAGAAACAGATTAAACTTCTTAATTTTTCACTTTCTGTGGAAAAATTAGTAGATGCAATAAAGAAAGTCTTTTCTAATGAAAAAATGCGTGTCCAGACAATTGAATCTATGGAAGAAATATTCGAGGAAATGAAGGAATTCTCCTATATAATGAAAGGTGCAGAAAACGACATATTTCTTCATGGTAAAGGCTCTGAAGAACAAATATATAATAATGATGGCAATTCAGTAGTTCAACAGCATAGAAAGTGGTTAATTGTTATGGCTGATTTTCCAAAAGTGTTTGTGGCTCAGTTGAGGGATATGATATACCCCAAAAGCTATGTTGTTTGTTTTTCTAAAAAAAATGATAATTCTGCTATGTGGGGAAACTATGCAGATTGTCATAAGGGTGTATGTCTGATTTATGATACAGGTGACGAGGCAAAACTTAAGGTAGGAGGGCGACATATTCCTCTTGATGTAAGAGCAATTTCTTATGGTGGAGAGTCCATTGAATGTAATTTTTTCCAGACATTAGGACGATTGACTATGGTTCAAATAAGAGAATGGTTACTTGGAGTAGACGGCGTCAGTTCCTGTTATGAAGCATTTTCTGATGTAGAGGAATGGAGAAAACGTTACTGGAAGATCTATGATGCGAAAACCTATCGCAAGACAAAAAACTGGGAACATGAAAAGGAATTTAGGGTAGCTGTGTCAAATACATTTGGTGAATTTGATGTTCCTCAAAAGCAGAATATGTCATTTGATTGGAACCTTTTGAAAGGTGTTATCTTTGGAATCAGAACCAGTGAATATGATAAAAAACAGATTCTGGATAAGCTGATAAAGCATAAGGACGAATTATCAGATTTTACTTTTTATCAAGCTGAATATAGTGCTGAAGAGCAGAAAATTAAGATTCGAAAAAAGAAATTTTGGAGACTGATAAATTATAAAGGAAAAGTCGATGGCACAGAAAAAGTTTAAGGTAATTTGACATGGAAAGTATGTAACGCTCTGGCTTTATGGCTGGGGCGTTATTTTGCTGGAAAAAAGCAGATTCTGAGGATATAATATAATCATGTTGATTTTTCCTGATTTAATCCTGTGATTAATTGTGATGAAGAAAATACATATCGTGTAATACCATATGAACAGGGGCTTATGTTCCCTCTGAGATTGTATCACATAGTGTGTTGGAGGTTTGCAATAGAAAAGAATAAGTCATTTGCAGAACAATTAATGGAAATTGTAGAGGAAACGCTAGAAAGCTGCCAAACGGAAGACGAGATTAATACTTTAACTCATTCATATACATCTATGTTACTGGATATTAGGTAAACGGTAGAACCTGAGTACCTTTTTATTCACTTCAAGTTATGCCATAATCATACTCAACAAAATAACATAGTCAAAAAAGTTTAGTACTTAATTTTTTTAACTGACTATGATTCAGAGGCGGAATATTATGGCTACGCAAACCAGCCTTGTAGCTCAGCAGGTCAGGATCAGACAATGGGCAGAACAGATCCGGAATTGTCAGAACCGTCCCAAAGGGATGGATGTTGAAACCTGGTGTACCCAAAATAATCTTACAAAAGCCAACTATTATTACCGTCTCCGGCGTGTCAGGCAGATATGCCTGGATCAGATGCAGGACACAGAAACCACTGCTTTTGTGGAACTGCCCGCACCTGCACCAGATCCAAAGAAAACAGATACTCCAAAAGAATCCGGTACATGCATTTCGGCAGGAACTCTGCCAATGATCCGTATTAAAAATACCAGGGGACTGTCAGCTGAGATATTTTCCGGTACTTCACCGGAAATGCTCTGCCATCTCATAAAGGCTTTTACCCATGCTGAATGATGCAGATGCTTCCGGATTTAAAAAGGTGTATCTGGCGATGGGATTATCCTCAGCATATTTTTATCCTCAGCTTTTCATTTATTCCCTATAATTATTGTGAAAATACTCTCAAAGCTGAGGATAATTATTATCTTATTCCACAGATCCTAGCTAATTCTTCCTCATCATCTAGCCATTCAGCTGTTTCAGATACATCAACACTATTGTTTTCCATGGCCTTTTTCAGCATTTCAATTGATGGAGATGCGTATATACGGGTCGTTTGAGTGGAAGTATGTCCCAGTATTCGGGATACAAGTTCAAGTTCAACTCCATTTTGATACAGTCCACAAGCCCTGGTTCTTCGGAGCATATGTGGATACAGCTTTTGCGGAAGTCCAGGATGATCAGGTCTTATTTTTTCTGCATACTTGTTCAGTATTCTTTCTACATTTCCGGTTGACATAGCAGACAGATTTCCTTTGATCACTGTATAAAACAGGGGATAATCACCGTTTGTTTCCGAATGATAGATCTTTATGTATCTTTTTAAGTGCTCGACAGTTTTGTCTGTTATTGATACAATTCTTTCCTTATCACCTTTTCCATGAACTCGGATATAAGGTATCGTTTCATTTAGCTTCAAAGATTCAAGAGTTAACTCTCGCAGTTCAGATACTCTTATGGCCGAATCGTACAGAAGAATCAGTATAGTCTTGTCCCGTATTCCTATTTTTGATCTGTCGGAAGGGGCAGCCAGCAAGGCTGCAAGATCATCTGGCTTTATTGTTTCCTTCACCTTTTGTGTTCCCTTAATAAATGGGACCTTTGAAGCCCCAAGAGCGATTGACTGCATCGATATTTCGCCATCAGCTACGTACCATAAATAAGATCTAATCGCAGCCAACCTGTTATTACAGGTGCCAGCGGAACATCCTTTATTCACTGCCCTGTGAATTCATGTACTGGGCCAGCTGCCGCATTGCACGGCGCGATTTTGCTTCATCTGCATGATAAGACAGCCATGTGTCCGATAATTCTTTTGTTATGATTGCCCTATCGATAGCATTGACTTGCCTGATGAAAGTTGTCGAATACTGATTATGGATAGCCTTCCGTATTTTGATAGCTTGGCAGATCGCTATGAAGAACAGGCGTGTCCAAATAGTGAACTGATCAATAAACGGATAGCTCAAAAAATTGAACAGGGTATTGGCAGAGGTGTCCGTGGTGAAAAAGATTATTGCGCCATTTTAATAATTGGCTCAGAATTGGTTCGGTTTATGCGGAGTATTGCAACTAATAAATTCTTTTCACCACAAACGAGAAAACAAATTGACATTGGCATCGAAATTGCTGACATGGCGAAAGAAGATAAAACTGAAAGCCCTATAAAAGTTGTGCTTTCTTTGATAAAGCAGATGTTAGTGCGTGATGAAGGCTGGAAAGAATATTATGCTTCTGAAATGGATACGATTGTAGAAGATAATGCAGAATCACAGGTATATGACAGGCTTTTAAAAGAACGGCAGACAGAACAATTTTTTTGTGAAGGTGAGTATGAGAAAGCTATTTCTTCCATGCAGCGATTGATTGATGGGCTTAATGTTGATGACACAGAAAAGGGTTGGTATTTACAGCAATTAGCAAGATATACATATCCGACAAGTATTGCAGAATCGATTAAAATTCAAAAAAGTTCATTTAAGAAAAATACACAGCTTTTAAAACCGAGTACAGGAATTGATTATACAAAAATTTCTTATATACACCAAGACCGCCTAAATAATATCAGAACATATATGCGGAAATTTTCAGATTATAGTGAATTGTTTTTGTCAGTTAATGCGACATTAGATAATTTGTCTTTTGGTATTGAAGCTACTAAATTTGAAGCTGCATTAAAAGATGTTGGTGCTTTACTTGGCTATGTCAGCCAGCGT
Source organism: Blautia sp. DFI.3.45 (assembly GCF_020593505.1). Classification (NCBI taxonomy): domain Bacteria; kingdom Bacillati; phylum Bacillota; class Clostridia; order Lachnospirales; family Lachnospiraceae; genus Blautia; species Blautia sp. DFI.3.45. Next base: position 37,076 of record NZ_JAJDMI010000005.1, on the reverse strand, counting down.
CCAGATAAAGAAATTCGGAAGGGACCTGATAATCTTTGGTGTGGTTCGAATGATCATTATTTATTATTTGAATGCAAAAGTGAGGTGTCCGGAACCCGTCAGGAAATCACGAAACATGAGGCGGGACAAATGAATAACCATTGTGCATGGTTTGAAGATCAATATGGCCCAAATGCAAATGTAGACAGATTTATGATTATTTCGACAAAGACACTTTCTTATGAGGGAGATTTTACACATAAAGTTAAGATAATTCGTCCAAATAAACTTAAGATCCTGAAGGATCAGATAAAAGGGTTTATTAAAGAATTAAAACCGTTTTCCCTGGATGAGATATCTGATGATACTTTACATGAATTTTTAACGTTACATCATCTGAATGTTGAAGATTTTTCTGAGCAATATTCTGAAGAATACTACCATAAAACTAGATAAGAAATGCGAGTACAGCTAATTGGATGAACCGAAAGGCTGTACTTTTTATTTTTAAGAAAATATGATATGGAATATGTCTGTCTTTTTGTTTGTAAAATTTCTGAAAATATTCTGGTGAAATGGTAGTATGATATGGAGAATGTTAAAAAACGTAGGGGAGAACGAAAAATGAGATTGCAGGATAAATTAGTACCGTATCTGGAATATTGCACATATAGAAAGGAACTGGATCAGAAAACAGTAAAAGCATATCGAATCGATCTCAATCAGTATTTTACTTTTGTTGCTTGCGAAGAGCCAGACAAAGAGAAGATTGAGGAATATATTACAGAATTACATAAAAAATATAAGCAAAAAACAGTGAAACGCAAAATAGCCTCTGTCAAAGCATATTATAGTTATTTGGAAGAGAATGAATTGATTAAAGAAAGTCCATTTCGAAAAATAAAAGTCAAATTTAAGGAAAATTTGATTCTTCCGAGAATTATACCGCGTGAAGAGATTGAACATTTATTAAACCATATGTATGGCTGTCTGCAGCAGGCATCGGAGACGGTTTATAAATATTGCCTGAGAGATGTGGCAGTAATCGAGCTTTTCTTTGCAACCGGGGCCAGAGTTTATGAAATATCAAATATACGGGCAGAAAATGTGAATCTGAATACTGGGCTGATTCAACTCATGGGAAAAGGAGCGAAAGAAAGATATGTTCAGATTGGCAGTACCTCAGTGTTGAATATTTTGCGGAAATATTATGCTGAAAACAGAGCGGCGATTAAAAAAAGTGGATATTTTTTTGTAAATGGCAGGGGCAACCGGTATACGGAACAGTCCATTCGACTGATGCTAAAAAAATATACAGCTCAGGCTGGAATAGAAAGAAATATCACACCGCATATGTTCAGACATTCATTTGCAACATATCTGATTGAGGAAGGAGTGGACATAAGCTGTGTACAGCGGATACTGGGGCATTCTTCCATAAAGACAACACAGATCTATATTCATGTGGCAGCCAGAAAACAGGCAGAAATCTTACGGGATATGCACCCACGGAATAATATGAAGATCATAGGAGCAGCGTAAAGGAACGCATAAAGATACATATATAAAATGCAGGAGAAGAGATCGGCGGAAAAGGGCGGTCTTTTTGGCGTATAAATATTATAGGGTAATTGGTGAACAAATGTTAGAAGACGAAAATATCTGGATTTTGAGATGAATTTTATGGAAAAAGACAGATGAAGTTGTTATAATTATATAAATAATTCCTAATTATCCATGTTCCCAGTAGTCTTAAACCATTATATTAATTATGAAATAAAAGGGGGAAGCATATTATGAGATTGCTTATTTTGGCTACAACGAAATTTGCACCTACATATAATGAAAAACTTATATCACAGATTAATTATTTTAATAGCTTTGACAATATGAAGGCAGATATTTTTATTGATGCTTCTTTAGTAGAAATTGAAAAAATGTTAAGTACATCACAGTATGATCTTATTTATCCAACAACTGTTTTTGATTATAGTAATGACGGATCAAGTATTATTTCATTTAATTCATATTTATACAAATTATTAGAGTATTATAATATAAATTATATTGGAAGCCCACTTTTTTCTCATTTGTTGTTAAATGATAAAGCACTTACAAATTTAGAGTCAGGAATGGGACTTCCAAATCAAATTGTTACAAGACAAGCATGGATTGCTAATAGAAAATCTGTCGAAAAAAAATTATTAACCTTTAAACTACCGGCAATTGTAAAACCAAATACATTAGCTGCATCATTAGGCATTGATGAATCTTCTATAATATGGAATACTGATGATTTTGGAAAAATTATTGATCAACGTTTTCAAAGCTTCCCACATCTTACCGAAATACTAATAGAATCGTATCTGAACGATGCTACAGAATATACGGTTTCCATAACAGGAAATACGGGAAGGTATTTATTTAATGTATCTAAATTGAAATCTAAAACCCAGCATCATGCATTGCATTCATATAATAGTAAGCTTACCATTTCAGAAAAAAGAGATTTTACATATGTTATTGAAGATAACCGTGGAGTATTATATGAACTTCAAAAGCATACAGAACAACTTTTTGAGCAAATGCATCTTCGCGATATGGCCAGATTTGATTATTTGCAAGATAAAAATGGAAAATTATATTTGATAGATGCGAATTCGCTTCCTGCTTTGTCTAATAATTATCTATATGAATATATTTCTACCGGACGGTTGCGTTTAGAACAATTGTTATTGCTAATTTGTTTAGTAGCACAAAAAAGAATTGGATTAAAAATAAACACTAAATTATTAGAGGAATATCCTGTTGAAATTGTCAGGGTTCTGTTTTAAACAGGACCCTGACAATTCAATAATTCATCAATGTTTTTTTGAAGTTTTTGCGCTTCAAGAAAATATAAATGATCAGTTGCATTGAGGCTTTCGTAATAACTTATAGCATAAGCGATATACCTTTGGGCCTCTCGTAATAATGAAATATCTGATCTGTTATGCTCAAGAATAATTTGTGCAAATTTTCTGCAGCAGTCACAAGCCCTATATGGAATATTGTATTTAATAGATAACTGATACCCCTCTCGTAAAGAATTAAGAGCTTTCTCATAATTTTTTTCTAATATCTGAACACGTGCCAGCATCCTATAATATTGTATTCTCCTTAATGGGACAGGATATTTTTTTAGTGTTTTCTCCATTTCAGTTATATAGTTTCTCGCCGATGATACACTATTAATTTGAAAATATTGGGCTATGGCACATAGTTCAATTAATTCAGCTTGAATTTCTAACTGCAGCAGAACATCGTCACATGTTTTGGCATAATGGTAAACAAATTTAAAAAATTCTTCAGTTTTTTTGTAATTTTCATAATCGGAAAAACTTACATTTCCTTCAGAAATTCTTAATTGCAGTCTATTTTTTAGAATGATTCCTGTGTTTAACTTTAACCGAGCATTCCAATACGCAGATAAACTACATGTATTTTCTATTTTTTCATAAACTGTCATAGCATCATCAAATCGTGTTAATTCTCTGTAAATTGCACCTAATTCTAATGCTGTTTGACATGTTTTATCCGGGACTAAATGTTTTAATTGGTTATCAAGCACTTTTTTTAAAAGTTCTACAGAATCATTAAGTTTACCTTCATATCTGAGAAGAATAGCATATAAAATGTCAATATCATCATGCAAGCTATTTTTTGAAGCAATCAACAAATTACTTGCTTTAGCACAGTGAACTTTGGCTTGATAAAACACGTCATTTTCAAATTTATAAGCAAAAACATATAAATATTTTGCATAGATAAATTCATAATAGGCCTGGTCATCAGAATCAATAATAGGATTTATATTATATGTTGTATAAATAATAGGATTTAATGAATCCAATATTTTAATTGAAAATTGTTGCTTCTCATCCAAAAGATTATTTATTTCCTGTAAGATTGCTATTAAAAATTTTGAATGATAATCTAAACCGATTCTATAATCAATTTTGTTAAACAATGCAATCCAGAAATCTTCTACAGGTTGTTCTTCCTGCATTTTTAAGATTGATTCTATAAGTACTTTTGTTAATGAATAATTATCCCTTGTAAGAAAGCGTAATAAAATATTTAAATAATTCTCTGAATTAAAATATTTTTGAATCCTTAAATAGTCTAATAAGGATAATGTTAAAATTGTAGGACTTTTTTGTTTTTCATAAATTGATGCACAAAAATTTTCCGGATTATCTATCTGTGTTAAATATTTTGTCAAAAAGATTTGTTCATAACTTTCATGTGAAAAATTTATCTGTCCCGTTGTTTTTTCGTATGCTAAAATACCAGAAGATTGCAGTTTTAATATGTCTTTTTCTAATTTTTCTTTTGCAATATGCATTTTTCTAACAATATCGTTTATGAACACTTTTCTTCCTTCATATTGATATTTTACTAAAATAATTGCTTCTGTAACATTCGATAGCTCGTTTTGTATCACTTCATCTTTGGCAATATTATTAAAAATTGTATCATACCATTTCAATGAAAAAATGGCAAATTCTTTTTCACCCAAATCAGAGAAAGAACATAAAATTTGTCCAAATAATTGAATATAAAAAGGTGTTTGTAATATACTAGAAAACTCATGGTATAATTTTTTCAAAATTTGTCGATTTAAGGATGTTTCCTTTTGAAGTAATTCCAAAGTCTGAGATTCTGAAAAAACTGGAAGTTGATATAGTGGAAAAATAGTTCTATTTTCTGCCAAAGGCGTATAAAATACACCTGGTCTAGGCTCGAGTGCTTCATTTTGACGCAATTGAAGATATGAGTCCGTTCTTAAAGAAAGAATAATTTTGATATTGCGATATTCCTTTTGTGATAACATTTCTGTAAATTTTATTAATCCATTATAATTGTCCTGTAAAAAATTAAAATTCCCAGGCATTTCATTTAACGCATCATAAACTAATACCAGTGTTTGCTCCCTGCATAGAAATAACTTATTAATTACTTCAAGTTTTTCAAAATCGGAAAACCAATTAGAAAATACGTTGATCCCTCTTTGTAATAAACGTTGTTCCCTTCCGCTAAATGGAAGTATAACGAAGTTACTTGTATTCTGGAGGTTTTTTATTAAATATCCCAACAAAGTGGTTTTTCCACTGCCACTAGCACCTAAGAGCATAAATCCAGAATTTATAGAATCGAGAAAATCATGCAGAACATTAACTACATCAGTGATGATAAAATTTTCTAAATTAATTTTTTCGAAAAAATTGCAGCAAAATTCCTTGCTTTTCTGTAAAAGTTCATCATATAAGCCTAATTCTTGACCAGATTTATTGTCAACATCATAAACTATGTAAATACTTTCTATAAAATATGTTTGACGTGTTCCAAGTGTACTATGAAAAGGAGCATACATATCTAAAAGATATTTACGAAGTATTCGATCATCTTCCTGAGTTAAATCCTCCAACGTTATAGTTGTAGCTCGAGCAGAAGGCTCTATTTTCTTACAATTATTTTCTAATAATATTTTGGCACGATATTCATAGGATGGAAGTTTATTGTGAGAAAAAGCAGTTTTTTCAAACAATGCTATGATTTTAATCATAGAAAATAATGATTGTATTTCAGAGAACTCACCCTTTTTCAAAACATATGAAAAATCTTTATTTATGTCAAAAGTTACAATAATCTCATAGTAATTTTGAGCATTTTTCTCTATAAGAAATAATCTTTTTAACAAATCCCAAAAATCATCATTAAGTCTTGGGGCATCGGGATATATTTCATATCTTGCTTTGATATTATCAATAAACTTTATCGGAACTATAGGATAACCTTGTGTTTGAGCATAAATGTCTAATGCAAAGGCTAATATTAAGGCTTCAACACCATTGGCTATTTTAGATATACTATTTTGAGGAAGAATTTTATCCTGACAAATATTAATTAATATAGACAACAGTGAAGAAGAAGCTTCTGAAAAATAGGGGGCCTGTATTTTCCATTCATATATATCTAGTAATTCATGTTCGATTTTTAGTAAAATTGAGAATACTAATGAAATTCGTTTACTTAATGATATTGTATCAAACAAAAAACTGTTCTTCCAAATTTCAACCGTTTTAAAAGTTTCATTCGGTAATGCAGACAATTTTCTTACTAATGTGGGAAATAGGATATTAAAATCACCGTATTCTCCATAAATAAAGTTTCCTTCTGAATTGCGTTTTTTCATCCAGTCATAAATAGGGTCATTTGTATATCCATCATATATTTCTGGCTTTGTAGGACTCACCCAAAAGGCACAATGATCATCAGATGTGTTTAATGAATTCATGATGCCAATATCTTGCCCACGGTATCCAACAACAATTACAATCCCTTTTGTTAACTGACGAATTTTATTTTCTAATTCAGCAGGTAATTTTTGCAGTTCAAATGGTGAAAAACGAAGATTGCCATATTTTAAATCTCCATGAGCTTTGATAAACGTGATTTTGGGATTATCACCCAGTTCACTAGTTAGTTCTCCTACGATTTTTCGATGTGGAATATTTTCTAATATCTTATCAATTAATGGATCAAAATTTGTTGTAATTATATTTTGAACATAACCATGTTCAATCAAATATTTTATTGCAAGATATCCCTCTGAAGGCTTTAAATCATTGAAATACGGCTTCAATAAATTTATCTTATCTTTTTTACCCAATCCATTCCACGCGATATTTATGAATGTTTTATATAATTCATTCCAGGTATCAGGCATTCCAGAAATATCTTCAAGCTGAGTTTCCACAATGTTTTTTACAATACCATATGTAGAAATGTCATGAGGTGAACTTGCTAAAGAGCATCCTGCCCCTAAGAATAAAGTTATTCCATCATTTTCATCAGATTGATGTATTTTCATTTGATGGATCATTTTTCCGATTTTAATATCTGAATAATCATTCATTTACATTATCTCCTGCCAAATATAGATAGTTATATAATTCATTGCTTGTATGGACAAATTACAATGATAGATAATTAGGAATTATCCGTTATTGATCAGGATAATGGAGTTGCAGTCCGGCAGAAGTACTGTTTCATAGATGTGAGACCATCGACGAAGAAATACCTCTGTTTTGGAGTTATGGTAATGCAAGAGAAAATGATAATTGAGTATCTGGTTACTCCTATTATTTGTATCAAAATATGCTGTTTGAGTTAGCATGATATTATGAATAAGCAGAGGAGAGATTGATTATGGAAAATCGTATCAGACAGCTCCGTGAAAAAGGGGGCTTAACACAGGAAACTTTGGCGATAGAATTAGAAATAACACAGCAGCAGCTTAGTAAATATGAAAGGAACATTGCATCTATCAAAGTGGAATCTCTTAAAAAGGTGGCAGCTTATTTTAATGTGACAACGGATTACCTGCTTGGAACATCAGATGTCAAAAGAGATGTAGTAGGTGCAGTAGAAATGGGTAAAACGTTGGAGGAATATTACGATCTGGTTGAATTATATAGAGGCTTGAAACAGTGCGACCAGAAAATAGTTCTGGCGATCATTGCTATTATTAAGAATGCAAGCGGCCGGAAAGAGTGAGAAGAGTTTTGGTATGTTCAAATAATGTGTGCCAGAGAAATAGAAATGTTATAAATTGTAAAGGAGAATCAGGGATATTTTCCATACTTTATTGACAAGACGGATTTGTTTGTATGATAATTTATGAAAAGGGAATTTGGTAAAGGAGCAACTTCGGAAGTAATTACTTGATGATGAACCTGTCATAAGTTGAGAATGTGGAGGGGTACATATGGGCCTGGCATCAATCATTATATCAGCAGCAACAAAAGAGATTGCCGGATTTACGGTAATCGGTTATCTGACGGAGAAAGCCGCGGATATCGGTACCGGAAAAATCTGGACAGAATTGAAAAAGAAAATAGGTGATAGACCTGATTCGTTTGAATGCAGGTTATATGGAGCAATCGAGAAAAGTGTTGGAGAGTATCTTTGCAAAGGGACTACTGAAGATGTATCCGCTGCAATTTGCGAATATATTTTTGATGCGTGGTGCCGGGAAGGGTATTTAACACCTAAGCGGATTTCAAACATATTGCACGGCTATTCTTCATATGCAAAGCAGAATGATATCCTAGCGTGGTATCGCACTTTTCAGGATCAAATCATAAAAGATGACATCTTGTATCCTATGTTTATGATGAATAACATACAGTTAAGTGGCGAACTGCAAAGGGAACAGGATAAAAAAATAGACCAGGTATTGGCATTGTTGCAGACTGTTATGAAAGAGAATAAAGAAGCCCAGCAGGAAAAACCGGAATATATATCTGATCCGCCTACAGATATTGATTCGTTCTATGTGGACAGAACGATACTTGAAAATGAATTATGGACTACCATTGTTTTATCCGGGAAATCGGTACTTCTATATGGGATAGGCGGGATAGGCAAAACGGAAACGGCAAAATCTTTTTTGAAAAAAATCTATTCCATGTCCTGTGATGTTACAGGCGTTTATCAGATTGCTTGGGTTACATATATAAATGGAAAGTTGAAAGATTCTCTGATTGAGGCGTTTCATGATACAAAAGGGTATACAGACAGGGAGGAGGCATGGGAACATATATACAATGTGATACAAACCCAGCGCGAGAAGCTGCTGATTGTAATTGATAATGTGGAAACGATAGAACAGGATTCGGATATTGAAAGATTGGGAGACCTGCCTTGCAGGATACTGGTAACGAGTAGAACTGAAAAGATTGGCGGGCTTTATAGATATTCCGTAGACCATTTGCCAGAGGAAGACTGCCGGGATATCTTTTATCATTATTATGTGGGAGATCACGATAATCATTACTTGGATAAGATTCTGGGATTAATAGAATATCATACGGTAATGCTGGAGCTTTTGGCAAAGACAGCTAATATGGAAGAAAAAACTTTGCAGGAGTTTTATGCGTTGCTTGTTCAAAAAGGATTTCGAATAAGTAATGAAAATGTTGATTCGCATCATCCATCATTGAAATCGGAAAAGAGGATAACAGAACAATTAAAAATCTTATTTACGATTTCAAAGTGTCGTATCCAAGATAAGGATTTGCTGTGCCAGCTTTCCGTGATACCGGCAATCCCATTCCAATATAAAGCTGTGAGAAATTGGATTGAGATTCAACATAAGTCACAGTTGGAATATCTGGTAAAGACTGGTTGGCTTAAAAGCGACGGAAAGCTTGTTTCAACATATATCATGCATTCTGTTATCGCTTCTGCTATACGGTTTCAGAATGAGGAGCATTTATATGAAAAATGCAGATATGTGATCCATTCCATTACAAAAGAAATGGATTGTGGAGAGCAGGAACATGGTGCAGAAAAGTCTTATTTGATTCCGTTTTCATGGTCCATTTCGGATGTGCTATGGAACCATTTGTGCAATGAACAGGATGCAGAGTTCCTGACAAATCTTGCATATATTTATTATGATATAGGAAACTATGATAATGCGTATCAGTTTTTTCAAAGGGCATTAGAAATAGATGAACGAGTGTCCGGGCCGAATTCCATTACCGTTTCTTCAGATTACTACAATCTTGCAGACGTAAGCTATAATATGTATCAATTTTCAAAATCTCTTTCGTATTTGAGGAAAGCTCTGGCAATCCGTAAAAAATATTATTCGTCCGACGATATTGAAGTTGTTGTGCTTATAAAGTTATTGGCAGGAATATATGTAAAACTGAACCGATCGGATCGCGCTGAAGCACTATATTTCTGGGCGGCAGACAAATTTGAACGGAATCCGGAAACCGATATTCTACAGTTGAGTACACATTACTCCGATATGGCTTCTTTTTTTAGGGAGCGTGGATATCCGGGAGATTACGACAAGGCAAGATCCTATTATCAGAAGGCGGAACGGGGGATGAAGCAGATTTATGGGGACAAGCCTCATCCGGAAATGGCTGCCTTTTATGATGGGTATGCGTTGCTTTATGATAATATGGGAAAATATTCAGAAGCACTTTCCCTATTTCAAAAAGCTTTAGAAATAAAACAAAAAACATTAAAGAGAGAGCATCCAGACATTATTCAATCCTATGGAAGTATTGGATTGATCTATTATGAACTTACAGAATATGATAAAGCACTGGATTGTTTAAATGAGGCTTTAGAAATTGCGGATAAAATCTGGCCAGGTCCGTCTTCATTTAAAGCAGATATTTATAATAATCTGGGGCTTGTATACCGGAGTAAAGGAGACTATCCGAAAGCAGAAGATTTGTATGGATGTGCGCTGTGTATAAGAGAAGAGATTTATGCATCAGATCATCCGATGGTTTTGGCAACAAAAAATAATATTGCTCAGGTCTATGCCAGTGAAGAAAGGTATGGCGAAGCTATTTCACTATTTGAAACAGTTATACGGGAGTACCGTGAAAATTCTACAGAGGATTCAGCATTTCTGGCAACAGTATATGATAACCTGTCAACTGCATATCGGGAGATGGAAAGATACGAAGATGCTATTGATATATGCACAGAAGGGTTGAATATACGCAAAGATATTTATGGGAAGAGGAGTTTGGACTATGCAATCAGTTTAAATAATCTTGCCCTGATTTATTATGAAATGGGAATACTTAATGATGCGGCAGATATATTTAGTGAGGCATTGGCGATTAAAAAAGAGACCCTTCCTGAAATACACGGGCAAATCAGTATCGGTTATTTTAATTTAGGTCTTGTGTATGATAAGCTCCATAGGGATAATGAAGCACTGGAAAATTACCGGGCTTCTATGGAAATAGACAATGAACTGGAAGCATATGAAGATGTTCTGCTGACAGCCGAATATATTGCTGAGATATATGAAAGGAACGATATGCCGGAGGATGCAGAAGCATATCGTACACTTTGCAGCAAAGATGATGTGCATTAAAGGGAAAAGATAAGAAAGGGCAAGTAATATGGAGTCAATAGCTTTGGCAAGAACATTTTCTGTCGCAGATTATGTAATTTCTAAAACATTAGATATTGAAATCGAAAAATTATGACCTGAGATAAAGAGAAGATTTACATGTGACAGGGAGACGGTAGAATCTCTATTTTATGATGTAATCGAGATCAGTGTCAGAAAGTTGAAGAGGATAATGAACAAGAAATAGAGAAACAGGAGCTGCCTTTCATGAATGCATGGAATGGCAGAGCTTTGTGCTGTGATTATAAAAATGTAGGATATAATAATTAAAACGGTTGCGGGTAAACTGGCGTATGCGGTATAATGCAGATATTACAATAGAATGTAGAAGGTGATACAGTGAAAATAGATTTTTTAGAGATAATAAATTTTAGAAATATGCGTTCTGCAGCATTAGATTTCGCAAATAGAAATTTTGTGGCTTTAATTGGAGACAATGGAAGCGGTAAAACAACGATTCTGGAGTCCATCACCAAAGCGTTTGTTCCCGTACTGCGTGCAGTAAACGGGGAGGCTGTGAAACAATGTGATTTAAGTAACACGGATATTAAAGAAGGAACTTCAAGTGTAGCGGTAACGCTTGGTATTGATCTTGAAGGTGCAAAATACACATGGACCAATAAAAGGAGAAAAGCTTCCATTTTTCCTTATGATGAAGCAATTGAGATAAGAGGACAAAATGGGAATGATTTGAAAAAATTAAAACAAAAATATATAGAATGTGTTACAGCCGGATATCTGCCATTAGTTCTTTATTATGGAACAGACAGGATTATAAGAGAGGTTCCAAGACGTGGACATATCAAGAATTTTGAAGTGATGGATTCTTTACGGAACTGCTTTGACAATGTTAATTATTTCAGGGATTTCTATGATTGGTTTAAGACAGAGGAAGACATTGAATTACGAGGACTGAGGGAAAACCCCGATTATAAAAATCCACGACTTGATTGTGTCAGGACAGCATTGGAGAGGATGATCCCAGGTTATAGTAATTTACGAATAGAGTTAAATCCGTCAAGAATGCTTCTGACAAATAGTGAAGGAATTGATCTGCAGATTGACCAGTTAAGTGGTGGCTATAAAGCAGTTCTTTCAGTAGTGGCAGATATTGCAAAACGACTTGCGATTGCAAATCCGCAGTCTGTAAATCCTTTGGAAGAGGAAGCGGTTATATTGATTGATGAATTGGATCTGCATCTTCATCCAAAGTGGCAAAAAACAATCGTTGAAGATCTGAGAAGGACTTTTCCTAAATGTCAGTTTATCATTTCAACGCATTCCCCGTTTATCATTCAGGCATTAGCAGCAAGTGAAATCTATGACATCAGTAAAATGCAATATGCGGGCGAACAGGGAAATTATAATGGCTGGAGTATTGAAAATATACAGGAACAGATGATGGGGGTTGAGCGAAAAACTCCATTGTATAATATGCTGATCAAACAATTCTCAGATGCGGTAGATGCGGAAGATTATGAACTGGCAAAAAATCTATATAAAAAGCTGCTGGAAATGACACATCCGGAGAGTCAGGAAAGAAAGATTATGAAGTTAGACATGGAGATGATTGAACCAGATGATAAAACTCAATAGAGGAGAATGCCCGAAAGAGCTTACTGATGAAGTAAAAGAAGAGCTCACAGAACTATATAAAAAGGATAAAGAAAAAGATGTCTGGAATTCACCTAAAATAAAAAAAACATTAAAAGAAGCACTGCTGGAAATGAGCCATGGAAAATGTTCGTATTGTGAATGTGCTTTGGGAATTGAATCGAAAGATGTAACGATTGACCATTTCTTACCTAAAAAGTCGCATGAAGGGTTAGTGGTAGAGTGGGAAAATTTATTTCCAGCTTGTTTGCGATGTAACAGAAAGAAAAATGATAATGAAGATCGGCTCGTAAACCCCTGTATGGATAAACCAGCAGATTATATAGGTCTGGCAAAGAAAAATCCATTTCGACTAGTAGGTATAGATGATGAAAAAATCGGAAAAAATACGATAACAGCAATTGGATTAAATGATATTGTACGGGTAATGGGAATTCGTATGGAACAGTGGGAAAATATCTATCAGCATATGGAAGAAATTTATGAAGATCTGCAAGAGGTTGGTTATCAGAAAAAGTATAAAACAAGATTTGAAAGGCTGATGGGAAAATGTACTGCTGGAAATGATTATGCAGCAGTGAAGGCAACGAATATGTTGAATGATGATATATATAAAAGTATCAAGCAGATTCTGGTATCAGAAGGCGTATGGACATCTAATTTGCAGGAAATGGAGAATGAAATACAGGATATTTCATTGAAAATGGTATGAGATGCCATATATGGAAATACATAATTGACTACAACAATATCTTGTGTTAATAGGCTTGTGAAATTTGTATTTGTATCTGTAGATACAGATAAGAAACGCTGGTTCCGGATCTGACCGGGAGTAAAACATTAAGAAGCCAAAGGCCTCCTGCCTTTGTAATAAATAAGGTCATTTAGAATGAAAATTTCTAAATGGCCTTTTTGTGTTGAAAAAATATGACAGACAACAAGTACAAATCAGCAAAGTCAATGTACATAAACAGATTATAAGAAAGTTCTGGAATATCTTGAATTTCTTTGCAATATATAGGTGAGAAATACAAAATTCGTATGCGGCTATAAAGCAGGCTGTTTGAGATATCCGAGACATTATGATTTATGTATATGGTCAGTATAAGATGTAGGTTTAGAAATGAAACATATTTTTAAAATATATGGAAATTCCATGTGAAACATGGGAGTCCACAGGGCAGATACATATAGAATTTGACAGCAGAGGGGAGGGGAAAGTAGCATAATAGAATAATAGAAAATATCTTGAGACATTGATATTTGTCGGTGTCTCTTTTATTTTGACAAGTTTTGAGGACGATATAAGCGGAGTACTATGTATGGGTGTCTTAGGACATTTAACAAAAGAAGAAAGAGAATCTTTGTGGGAAACTTTTGAGAAAAAATTAAAAACGGGTACACCTGTTTTGATTGGAGTTTTGAATAAAAAATTTCTTTCAGTACCTATTGGAACACCAATATCCATTGCACAACAAGGTAAAAATCGATATGAAACATTTATAAAAGAGATAAATTGTAATAATAAGGAGAAATGTGAATGGGTGATTTCATATAGAATTTCTTATAAAAATAAGGTGATTAGAGAAATAACTTGTCCAATGAACTGGAATTATGAGAGTGAGGAAGCAGTATTAAAAGAGTTATCATATGCAAATTTTAGATGTGTAAAAGTATCAGATACATTATTATTTGCCAGAAAAAAATAAAAAAGCAAAAAGAGTACAAGAAATTTGGGACTTGCCTAAAAAAAAATTAAGTCATATAATCCAATTAGAAACAACTAACTTTTGTGAGAGGAAATGGTATGTTGGCAAAAAATAGGTCTTTAAATGAAATTTATTACAAATTACTTTTGAATTCTCCTCAAATGATTACTATGGATATTCCTTTAAAAATAGGAAAAGGAAATATTTCTCAGACAAAAATAAAGCATGGTGTAATTTTAGCTGATTGGAAAATGTGTTATGAAAGCGATATGAATGTTCAAGGTCCTGTTAGTAATGAATATATTCAAATAATTTTTTGCTTAAATGATGGAATTTCATGGGGAATGACAGGTAATTATAGGTCTGTGAGTATACAAAAAAATGAATCTTGTATTTATACTGGCCATGGAGGAACAGAATACATTTGCTATAAAAAGGATAGCGAATATTCATTTAAGAGTATTAAAATTCCTCTTACATATTTTAGGCATATTCTTGAGGAATATTTTGAAAAATGTGAAGCTACAGTTTATGAGGAGAAACTGTTGAATGAAATTTCGAAAGTTCCAGTAACACCTAATATGAAACAGATTTTAACAGATCTAAGTTGTTTTACCCAATACCGAGGTAGCTTAGGCTATCTATATCTTGACGGCAAATTGCTGGAATTACTGTCTATTTATTTAGGTGAAGTGTTTGAGCAGGATATTCTTATGGGGAAAAATATTTCCATATCCCGTACCGAAAGAACCGCTATTATGGAGGCTAAGCGTATTATAGATTGTCAACTTGCCTTTGCACCTTCATGTGAAGAACTATCCCGTCTAGTACACTTAAGTATGACGAAACTGACTCGTGGATTTTCACTATTTTACGGTATGCCAATCCACCAATATGTCATCGAACAACGATTAACTCAGGCGGCACAACTTCTTTTAGAAGGAGATTGGAACGTAAGTGAAGTCGCTGCAATTGTTGGATATGGAAAACCTAGCAATTTTGCTGCCGCATTTAAAAAAAAATATGGTGTATCTCCCAAAAATTATCCGGAAAGTAGATTTGTTTAGATAAAAAGTTAAGATTGACGGTTTTTGGGTTAAATCGGGTTGGTTTTGGGTTGGTTTAGTCTAATATAACTGATATTCTATGTAGCGTGGTTAGAAAAAACTAACCGCGTTACATTTTATTATGAGGAGGTAAGAGTATGAAACAAAAGCTAAATGCGAAAGATTTTATTCTCATCGGTGTTTTAACGGCCCTCATGTGGATCATCTGCATGATTATCAGCACTATTATGAGCGTGGCAGGTCCGGTGACAAATGTATTTTACCCATCCGTTGTTGCAATCCCGAATGGTATCGTTATGATGCTTCTACTGGCTAAGGTACCGAAGAAAGGCGTGTTTACCATTTGCGCCGCAATTCAGGCTATCCTGTTTCTGCTGGTGGGTGCTTTCTGGTTCATTCCTATCGGTTTGATAATTGGCGGTGTCATCTGCGATTTCCTGGTTATGAGCCGGAATGAAATTACAATGAAGTCCATGATGGCAGCCTATGCGCTGTTCAGTGCTATTTTTGCTTTTAGTGCTATCTGCCCTATCAAATTTCTTCAAAGCGCGTTTGTCGGAGCAATGGAGAAAAACAATATTGCCCCGGAGTACATTCAGGGAATGTTGAACATTACTTCCGTTCCCATGCTGGTAGTCATTGTTGCTGCCGGATTGGTGGGCGGTCTGATTGGTGGCTTTATCGGTCAGAAAGCATTGAAAAAACACTTTATCAAAGCTGGACTTGTTTCAGTAAAATAACAGGATCAGCCCCCTGAAACTTTATCAGGCAATACAGGCAAGCGGGCTGCCTGACTTCAGAGCGTGGGGCTGAGAACAGTCCCGCGCTTTGATTTTTTATAGGGAGACATTTGAATGGAAGAAGCACAAATTAAACAAATAATCGAGCGCCAGCCCTTACATGGCTCTGCGCTCCTCGACCCACGTTGCAAGATACTTCTTTTGGTCTGCATTGGTTTTGTCAGTTATTTTCTGGCCGGAGAAGTTGTCAGTCTCGCGCTCATGCTGGTTTATGGGCTGTTTATTGCCTTGGGTAACGGTGGAAAATGGGCTGTCAAAATGATAGTGACCTATATTATTGTTGCTTATCTCAATGCCCTGCTCCGTTATGTCCAAGTTCCGGTTTTAAGTGTGATTATGAGCGTGTTCGGCGTGACGGTCTTAAAATTGATCCCTATCATGATGATGGGACTTTGGATATTGCGAACTACATACATGGATGACTTAATGGTGGCACTTCAACGGATGCGGTTGCCCCAGGCGGTCACAATTCCCCTTGTTGTTATGTTCCGATATATCCCTACTTTACGGATTGAATACCGACAAATCCGAAGCACGATGGATATTCGAGGTATCAGCGATACTGTGTGGAAACGGGTATCCCATCCGTTAGCAACCATAGAATATATTTTGATACCTCTGCTGATGCGGTGCTTGAAAGTTACCGATGAACTGGCAGCATCCGGCACAACACGCGGTCTGGAGTTGGAGTGCAAACGATATGCGCTGCGGCCAATCCGTTTTTCGTGGCGGGAAATTGTGGTATCGCTGTTGGGTATCCTCTTTTTGGTCGGGTTATTGTTTATCGACCAGACTAAAATCGGGGAAATCATTTTATGGAGGGTGTGACGATGATCTCATTTCAGAATTTCAGCTTTCGTTATGAAGAAAGCAAAGACTTTACCCTCCGTGGCATTGATATGACCGTACAGACAGGAGAATTTATTCTTTTGACTGGGCGAAGCGGCTGCGGCAAAACAACCCTGATCCGCTCGCTCAATGGTCTGATTCCGCACTTTTATCCCGGAGAAATCCAAGGGGATCTGCTCATGGACGGTCATTCGCTGCTGGAAATGAAGCCGTCTGAATTGGCCGGACAGCTTGGAACGGTATTCCAAGACCCACGTTCTCAGTTCTTTATGACGGATACCACGCGGGAATTGGCTTTCGGCTGCGAAAATCTCGGACTGCCCCGCAAGGAAACGATTGACCGCATTGCAAAAGCGGCGAAAGAGTTGGAATTGGTAGACTACTTGAACAGAAGTATCTTTGCTTTATCCAGCGGGGAAAAACAACAGATCGCAATCGGTTCTGTTTATGCGCTGGTGCCAAAAGTATATATTTTTGATGAACCATCGGCCAATCTGGACTATGCCGCTACCAAACGGCTGGCAGAAATTATGGGAAAACTGAAACACGCTGGATACACCATTTTTGTGGTAGAGCATCGTTTTTATTATTTGCGCGATCTGATTGACCGAGCCTTTCTCATTCAGAATGGAAAAATTGAGCATGAGTTCACAAGGGAACAGTTTTGCTCTCTGCCTGAAGAAACACGAATTTCTTATGGTCTGCGGACAGCATACCCGGAACGCGATGCAGAACATTATCAGGAAAAGCCACATACAAAGGACGAGACACATCGGCTGGAAGTTCACAATTTAAGTTTTGCCTACAAGAAAGGGCCGGATATTTTCCACAATGTCAGCTTTGAAGCTCATGCAGGAGATGTGATTGGTATTCTGGGTCATAACGGAGCCGGAAAAACGACCCTCTTATCTATTCTAACGGGTCTGCTAAAGCAGCAGCGTGGCGAGGTCTGCTTTGACGGTAAAAAACTTACACCACGCCAGCGGCGGGCACTTTCCTATCTTGTCATGCAAGATACGGATTATCAGCTTTTTGCCAGCAGTGTGGAGGAAGAACTATCCCTTGGTATGAAGGATGATTGCAAAGAAAAAGTGGATGAAACGCTGAAAGCACTGGAACTATCAGATTACCGTGAATGGCATCCGGCATCCCTTTCAGGTGGTCAAAAGCAGAGGGTTACTATCGGTGCGGCAATCGTAAAGGGCAGCCCAGTGATCTACTTTGACGAGCCTACCAGTGGTTTGGACTACGATTCTATGGTGCGTGTCAGCAAACTGATCGAACAACTTTCAAGCTCTGGTGTGATCGTGTTTGTGGTGTCACACGATTTTGAATTTATTGTTCGTACCTGTACGGAGGTGGTTCAGTTGGATGATGACGGGGCTATTCAAAATCAAAGGCTTTCACCAGAAATTTTGAAAACGCTATCCGAAAAATATTTTAACTGATAAGGAGGTTGGAATTATGTTTCAAAAAGTATTTGAGTATGCAGGGCCTCATAAGAAGGGGCTTTATGCAGCAACGGCCATCGTGCTGGTCAGCGTCCTGATGGGTGTCCTGCCCTTTGTGTTGGCTTATCAGGTGATAGCGCCGCTGGTCATGGGTGAATCTATTGGAGCATCCTTTATCATTTCGCGCGTGGCTCTTGTCTTGGCGTGTCTGGTGCTGCAAGCCCTTTTCTATGGCTGGGGACTGAATCTTTCTCACAAAGCCGCTTATGACACGCTGCTCCGTCTGCGAACGGCACTTCAAAAACGGTTTGAAAAGCTGCCCCTCGGTGTCATTCAGGATAAAGGCACCGGCACAGTCAAAAAGCTGTTCGTGGATGATGTAGACAGTCTGGAAGTTTTACTGGCTCACTCCATGCCGGAGGGAATTGCAAACCTGATGATCCCTATTGCGGTTTATGTGGCAATGTTCTTTGTGGATTGGAAACTGGCGCTTCTGTCGCTGGCATCTATTCCGATTAGTCTGATTGCCATGATGACGATGTATTCCGTCGGCATGAAGAAAATGGGGCCTTACTATATGGCCGGACAAAAGATGAACAATACCATTATTGAGTACATTAACGGTATGGAAGTTGTCAAGGTATTCAATAAGGACGCAGATTCCTATGAGCGGTTCCGCAAAGATGTATCAGATTACCGGGACTATACGTTGGCGTGGTATAAGGCGGCGTGGCCGTGGATGGCAATTTACAGTAGTCTGCTTCCATGCACCATTATTCTGACTTTGCCTGTGGGCGCATGGTTCGTTCTTTCCGGTTGGTCAACTCTTCCTAATTTGATTTTGGTACTGTGTCTTTCTTTGAGTATCGGTATGCCGCTGCTGAAATCCCTTGGTTTCCTGCCTACCATGCCCCAGCTCAACTATAAAATTTCTGCATTGGAGCAAGTGCTGGATGCACCGGAGCTTCAGCAGACAGAGGATGCGTTCCACGGGAAAGATGACACAATTACTTATGATCATGTTTCTTTTGGCTATCAGAACACACAACCCGGACCAGATGGAAAGCCTGTGGTGACCATGGATGAAGTTCTCCATGATATTTCCTTTACGGCAAAGGCTGGACAGAAAACAGCTCTTGTTGGTGAATCTGGCTCCGGCAAGAGTACATTGGCAAAACTGCTGATTCACTATTATGACCCGCAGAAAGGCAGCATTTCTATCGGAAGACAGAAACTTTGCGATATGAGTCTTGAAGCACTGAACAGCCGTATCTCCTATGTGGCACAGGATCAATACCTGTTCAACACCTCTCTGCTCGAAAACATTCGGCTTGGTCGGTTAAACGCAACGGATGAAGAAGTGGTGGAGGCCGCAAAGAAAGCTCAGTGTATGGAGTTCCTTGAGAAACTTCCGCAGGGTATTCATTCGATGGCTGGTGATGCAGGAAAAATGCTCTCCGGCGGTCAGCGCCAGCGTATTTCTCTGGCAAGGGCAATCTTAAAGGATGATCCTATTGTGGTGCTTGACGAGGCAACTGCCTATGCCGATCCTGAAAACGAGGAAAAGATGGAGGCTGCCATTGCAGAACTTGTAAAAGGTAAAACCCTTGTGGTTATCGCGCACAAATTACCAGCCATTATAAACGCAGATCAGATTTGTGTTATGGATCACGGAAAGCTGGTTGCAACGGGTAAACATCAGGAGCTGATCCAGTCCTGCCCAGAATATCAAAAGTTGTGGAAAGCGGCACAGGACAGCGCCGAGTGGAAAGTACATACTGCAAAGGAGGGGAAATAAATGTTTGCTTTGTTTTCAAGAATATTGAAACTTTCTGGCCGTTATAAGAGCCGTATTCAGGGCGCATTTGTTTGTGCGTTTCTGGAATCCATTCTGTCCAAAATGCCGATTTTTCTGGCCTTTGTGGTTTTGAGCGGATTTGCAAGCAAGACAATTACCGGGCAGACTTGCCTTTATGTGGGACTTGGCCTTGCTGCTGTTGTGCTGGTTCAGATGTTCGTCCACTATCTTAGTGACAGCCTGCAAAGTGCAGCAGGATATTTGATGTTTGCTGACAAGCGTATCGAATTGGGTGGTCATCTGCGGAAACTTCCCATGGGATATTTCACTTCCGGCAATATTGGCAAGATTAGTTCAGTCCTCAGTACCGACATGGTGTTCATTGAAGAAGTTTCTATGAGTACGCTGGGAAACATGATGAGCTATCTGCTATCCTCGTTGCTTTTGCTGGCGTTCATGTTTTATCTGAATTGGCAGCTTGGCTTGATCGCCTCGATAGTTACTATTTTGGCATGGCTGGTATCTAAGGGGATGAACAAAGTTTCCCTGCGAGAAGCAGCAGGCCGTCAGGAGCAGAGCGAACGGCTGACCGATGCGGTGCTGTCTTTTGTGGAGGGCATTGGTGTTATTAAGAGCTATAACCTGCTTGGAGAAAAATCCGAAGAATTGTCCGGCAATTTCAAGCGTTCCAGAAATACATCGCTTGACTTTGAACAGAAAATGACCCCGTGGACAATGGGGCTGAATATCCTTTATGGTATTGGTATTGCGGCAATTTTCGGCCTGTCTATTGTGTTGGAACAGAGCGGTGTGCTTTCTTTGGCTTATGTGTTGGGTGTTCTGCTGTTTGTATTTGATCTTTTTGGCCCGTTGAAGGCTCTCTATGGAGAAGCATCCAGACTGACCGTTATGAACGCTGCTCTTGATCGCATTGAAGCGGTACTGGACGAACCAGAACTTTCCGACAATGGCAAGCAGCATATTCCAGCTCAGGCACAGCCAGGACAGCCAGAAGTCCAGTTCAACGATGTTACATTTGCTTATCAGGACAAAGAGGTTCTGCATCATATCAGTTTTGCCATGAAGAAAAATTCTATGACAGCACTGGTTGGGCCATCCGGTAGTGGTAAGTCCACCATTGCAAACTTGCTGGCGCGACTTTGGGATGTAAAATCTGGCAATGTGACGATAAGGGGCGTGGATATTCGCAATGTACCTCTGTCGGAATTGATGGATCAGATCAGCATGGTATTCCAGCGTGTGTATCTGTTTCAGGACACCATTTACAACAATATCAGTATGGGAAAACCGGATGCTACGGAAGAAGAAGTTTATGAGGCTGCCAGAAAAGCCCGCTGCTATGATTTCATTATGGCTCTGCCTGAGGGGTTCAAAACGGTGGTTGGCGAAGGCGGTGCGACACTCTCTGGGGGCGAAAAGCAGCGTATTTCGATTGCACGCTGTATCCTGAAAGACGCGCCTATCGTCATTTTGGACGAAGCTACCGCAAGTGTGGATACAGACAATGAAAGCTATATTCAGGAAGCTATTTCCGAATTGGTGAAGGGAAAGACCCTGCTTGTAATTGCTCATCGTCTGAATACGATCCAAA
This sequence comes from Blautia sp. DFI.3.45, assembly GCF_020593505.1. Taxonomy (NCBI): domain Bacteria; kingdom Bacillati; phylum Bacillota; class Clostridia; order Lachnospirales; family Lachnospiraceae; genus Blautia; species Blautia sp. DFI.3.45. The sequence continues at coordinate 15,192 of NZ_JAJDMI010000005.1, read as the reverse complement.
CTGCTGATCAGATTTTAGTTATAGACAACGGCCAGATTGCACAGCAAGGAAACCATGAGGAACTTTTGAAACAGCCCGGTATCTATCAGGATTTTGTCAATATCCGAAAGAGTGCGGCTGGATGGAGTCTTGCTTAATGGCGAAAGGAGCTGCCTATGAAACTTCGTACTGCCGGAGAGGATGCGGAGAATCGGCAGGCGCGGCAGATGATCATGCGGCGAAGGAGTACGGAGCAACTTAAAAGGTCTCACCTTAAAACGGATCGATGCAAGATCGAACGTTAATGATAGCGCAAAAGCAGTAGTATTATGTGAATACGTCATTCATGTTGTGTGAATTTCTGTTCTTCTCCTTGCAATCACCCCATCTGTGCAATATGAAACAAAAAGGGTATCAGAACGCAGCGTTTGGATGCTTCGCTCTGATGCCCTTTTACGATATAGTTTCTTTTACCGCGGCGACAACGATTATCGGAATTCCAGCGTCTCTTTCTGCAACGCTGAACCCCTTTTGATTAGTGATTTTTTCTCCGCACCTCTTGCAAAACAGAAAGAAACGCGGTATAATATGACCAAAAGAACCGAATTGGTCATATTTAAGGAGGCGTGGGCTTGGCTTTTACCGACTATGAAACAGAACAACTTCACAAGGCGCTGCTGAAGGAAACAAGACGCTGCGCCGTCACACTGGGGATGAAGAAAACCTCCGTGGATCAACTGACAAAGGCTGTCGGTATCGCAAAAGGCTCGTTTTATAAATTCTACGAATCCAAGGAGATGGCCTTCTTCGCAGTTCTGGAAAGTATCCACTCCGAGCTTTACGGAGTGGCTGACCATGCACTGAGCGAAGCAAACGGCTTGCCATCGTCGGAGCGCGCGGCAGAGGCGGTTCTGGCCGTCTGCCGGAGGCTGTCCGATACCGGCGACATGGTTTTCATTGAAAACGATGCGAAGCTGCTTTTGCAGAGACTGCCGGAGGATGTCAAAAACATCCATTACCACGATGACGAGACGCACATCCGTCAGCTTCTGGAAAAATATGACCTTGTGCCGAGTGGCGGCATCTCTTTGGCTGCCGCCACGGTGCAGGGACTGATTCTCACAGTTTCCCATAAGGAGCAGATCGGGGAGCTATACCCGCAGGTGCTGGAAACGCTGGTGTACGGTGCTTGCAGGGAGCTATTTGAATAAGCCGAAAGGCCGCAGAAATGCAGCTTTTTCAAGACATGCCAGTTAGCCTCCCCTAACCGCACAACTGTGCGTATCGGTTAGATGAATCTAACGCCGAAAGGAATGAAAGAGATGCGAGAACACAAGAATTTCTGGGACAAAAATGCCGGACGTTATGACCGCTTTATGCGAAAGGATCGGGTGGCGTATGACGAGATGTATGTGCTGATCCGGCCGGTTGTAAAAGCCAAGACGGTGTTGGAGCTGGCGACCGGCACGGGATTGATCGCAAAACACATCGTAAACGCGGCGGCGCACATCGAGGCGACGGACGCCTCTGCGGAGATGATTCTTGAAGCAAAGCGGGATAATCAATCTGCAAAGCTGCACTTTTCCGTGCAGGATATGTTCCGCCTGCCCTATGCAGATAAGTCCTTTGATGTGGTGATCGTGTCCAACGCACTGCATATCGTGCCGCAGCCGGAGAAAGCCCTTGCCGAGATTCGCCGGGTGCTGAAAGACGATGGCGTGTTGATTGCGCCGACCTTTACCCACGCAGGGAACTCGTTTACCGGCAAGGTCAGGGCATTTTTCATGAAGCTGGCAGGCTTCCCTCTCCACAGCAAGTGGACGAGCGCGGAATACCTGCGCTTCCTAAGGCAGAACAGCTGGACGGTGCGGAAAAGCGCTGTGCTGAAAGCCTCGTTCCCGCTGACCTATGCCGAGTGTGTAAAAATGGAGGTGTGATATGTCATTCTTTGAAAACACCCGCAAGCCCGTGGGCTTTGGCGGGAAAATTATGGTCGCCATGATGAATGTCGGGCACAGCGCCGTGGCCCGGTGGGGGCTTCAATTTCTGAATGCTGCGCCGGACGCCAAGGTGTTGGACTGCGGCTGCGGCGGAGGGGCGAACATCAAGAGACTTCTGAAAAAATGCCCGGAGGGTATTGTGAAGGGTATTGACTATTCCCCCGTCAGTGTGGAAAAATCCAAAAAGGTCAACGAGGCCGCCATAGCGGAGGGCCGCTGCACCGTTCTGCAAGGCAGCGTGGCGGATATGATTTTTGCAGGCGACTGGTTCGATGCGGTAACGGCCTTTGAAACCGTCTATTTCTGGCCCGATCTGCCGCAGTGCTTCCGGGAGGTTTACCGGGTGCTGAAGCCCGGCGGGACATTACTCATCTGCAACGAAAGCAACGGCGATACGGACAAGGACAAGAAGTGGACGGAGATCATCGGCGGCATGACCATCTACAAGGACGCCGAGCTGAAGATGTATCTGGAGCAGGCGGGCTTTCACGATGTGCAGATACACAAAAAGAAAAGCTGGCTCTGCATTACGGCGTGGAAATGAGGGGGCTAAATCATGAGTATCTTTGCATCTATCTTACGCAGCGTATACAAGCTCTCCGGCGCGAAAAAGGCGTTCGCCTTGCCGGAGGATGCACTGAGAAAGGAAATTGAAAAGCAGAACCGGCATCGTGGCGTTTTTACGCCCACCGACCGCAAGGCATATTATGAAACGATCGCGGTAAACGGCTTTCTCTGCCTGATTGTGCGAGAACATCCGAAGCCGTCCGAGCGCGCGATTCTCTATTTCTTTGGCGGCGGCATGGTGATCGGCCCCGATAAGGGCGACCTGCCTGTGATGCGCAAGCTCTGCCGCGAGACCGGCTGTGATGTGTGGTTCCCGTTTTATCCCCTCATCGTTATACATAAAAAGAAAATAACACTTATCCCCGGCTGTGATGTGTGGTTCCCGTTTTATCCCCTCTGCATGGAGTATTGTATCACCGAAACCTATGCGATGGTTTACGAATGTTACCGGAAAATGATTGGGCTGTATGGCGGCGGAAATGTCAGTACCTGCGGCTTTTCCTCCGGCGGTGCGCTGGCTTTGGGGATCGCGGCGCACAACAACGCGCAGCCCGAGCCGCTGCCGCAGCCGAGACACATCGTCGTTGTATCCCCCGGTGAAGTACCGTGGAACGATGCGGAAAGAGCGCGGATGCAGGCACTCGATGAAAGGGACGTTTCCATCGACTATGCCTTTATGGTGACGGTGGAGAAGTTCATGCGGCATGGCTGTGAGAATGTGCCGGCCTATATGCTCTCCGGCTCCCGGGGAGATTTTACCGGCGTAGGCGATATTCACTTCTTCTATTCTGCCGACGAGGTGCTCTACGGTGCTTTGCCGGACTTTGAGGAAGCTTGCAAACGGGCAAATGTCCCCTATACGGTGTCCGCCCGCCCGAAGATGGTGCATTGCTACTGTATGCTGCCGATCTTCAAGGAGGCAAAGGAGGACTTTGCGAAAATCGTGGACATTTTGAAAAAATGGGATTGGAAACGGTCGTGTGATGATTGAAACACGGAGGAAGAACCATGGAACGAAAAGAAGCCATTCGCGGTGCGTACCGAATGACAGGTGGAAACAGCCTTTATGACGGCATGATCACCTGCTCTACTCTGAGCGGGAAAGCGGTGTGCCGCTTGGTGTGGGCAATGAACAAGGCGGAAAACGACGCCTATCTGGAAGAGGCAATGTCCGGTATTCCGGAAATGTCGCAGGGGCGGCACTCGAATCTTGGAACGGTGTTCTTTGCGGTAGGCTTCAGCGTGATGATGGTGCTGGATGTGGCGCTGGGATAAGGAAGTAAATGATGATTTTACAGGTGATTTTGGAAGGCATAGGACTTGGCGTTCTGCTCATTTTGGTTTGCGCCATCGGTACCCGCAAGGGCGCGGTGGGCATGGCGGTCATTTCGGCAGTGCTGGCACAATTATGATGATATTTGTTCGCTGAAAGGAGATACCCATGAAATACAAAATCGAGAAAAACACGGTACAGGAAACGCTGATCATCCCGCTGTTTGCGCGGAAGGTCTGCTCAGGACTATACCCGAATCTTTACCGGGATGAAACAGCGGTTCGCCTGATTGACGAGATTGACTACGATTTTTCTGAGTCGGAGAAAAAATCCCGCAGCCTGATGCAGCGTTTCGGTTCACTGGAGGTGGCCATGCGGCAGAATGACCTTGCTTTTGAGGTGCGGGATTATCTGAAATCTCACCCCAATGCGGCGGTGGTCAATCTGGGCTGCGGGCTGGACAGTACCGGAAAAAGCTGTGATAACGGCAGCTGCAAAATCTACAATCTGGACTTTCCCGATGTCATAGCCGTGCGCAACGAGCTTTTGCCCGCCGGGGAGCGTGAGAAAAATATCCCCTGCGATTTGAATAATACTGAGTGGTTTGCAAAAATCGATGCATCGGGCGGCTCGGTTTTCTTTGCCTCCGGCGTGTTCTATTATTTTCTGACCGAGCAGGTCAAAGCTCTTGTGCAGGGTATGGCAGACGCCTTCCCCGGCGGTGTGCTGGTGTTTGACGCTGCAAATCGGACGGCGGTAAAGATGATCGCCAAGACATGGCTCAAGAGTGCGAAAATCAAGGATGTGGGCGCTTATTTCGCGGTTTCCGACGCTCCCAAAGAGATCGGCGCGTGGGACAGCCGTTTGCAGGTCTCCAGCCGGGGCTATATGTTGGGCTACAATGATTTGAAAGACCCCTCCGTCAGCAGATTTTTCCGTTTTCTTGCCAAAGTCGGTGACAGAATGATGAAGATGCAGATTGTAAAGATCAGATTTGGTGGCAAGCAATGAAAATTCTGGTATATGGTGCAGGTGTTTTAGGGTGTAATCTGGAAAGGAATCTGTTTCACGCCGGAAAGGATGTGACCCTGCTTGCCCGGGGAAATTGGGCAGAGGAAATCAGGAAGAACGGACTGCGGATCAAGGATCAATAAAGAAGGCAGCCCACCGGCAAAATGCCGAGAAGTGTTGAGGGGAATATCACCATTCCGGCTACCTGCCCGAAGAGGCTACCCCGCATCCAGTCAATGAAGGCTGCTTGTCAATGCGAATTGCACACTCCTTTACAAAAACATACCTTGACAAATCTCGTCTCAAAAGCAGATGTTAGAGGATTTTGCCCGCCGGAATGGGTTGCCCAACCCTACGCACTTTACCGATGATGGTATCTCAGGCACCCGTTTTGACCGCCCCGGATTTTTGGCGATGATGGAGGAAGTGGAGGCAGGGCGTGTAGAGGCAATCGTCATCAAGGACATGAACCGGTTAGGACGCGACTATCTGAAGGTCGGTCAAGTTATGGAGGTTTTGCGGCAGCGAGGCGTTCGTCTGATTGCCATCAACGACGGTGTGGACAGTCTGAAAGGCGATGACGAGTTTACCCCGTTCCGCAACATTATGAATGAATTTTACGCCCGTGATACCAGCCGGAAAATCCGATCTGAGTTTAAGTCAAAAGGCATGAGTTGCAAGCACCTGACCGGCACTGTGATTTACGGCTACTTATGAGACGAAAAACGGGAGCATTGGCTGGTAGATGAGGAAGCTGCCGAAGTGGTACGCCGTATATTCTCCCTCACGCTGGAGAGATATGGGCCTTACCAGATCGCCTGCAAATTATCCACAGACCGGATTGAAATTCCTGTCGTACACCTTGCCCGCTTCAACGAGGGTGTGAACCGTTCAAAGCCGGTCAAAGACCCATATGGATGGGGATCATCTACCATCGTGAACATTTTGAAAAAACGAGAGTATTTAGGGCATACCATCAATTTCAAGACCCGCAAGCACTTTAAGGACAAGAAAAGCACTATGTTTCTGAGGACGAATGGACGATCTTTGAGAATACCCATGAAGCCATTATCGACCAGCAGACCTTTGATTTGGCGCAGAAAATCCGCAGCAATGTACGGCGTTATCCAAACGGCTGGGGCGAAGCGGCTCCCCTCACAGGCTTGCTCTATTGTGCCGATTGCGGCGGCAAGATGTATGTCCACCGCACCAACAATGGAAAGCGGGTTTCTCAATATACCTGTTCCAATTATACCAAAGTTCCGTGTGGGACACTATGCTCTACACAACACCGTATCAATGAGAGTGCTGTCCTGACATTGGTTTCCGACACGCTCCGGGCTATCGCTGAATATTCGAGAAATGACCGGACGGAATTTATTCACACTGTTCAGGAGACGCAGGTTGCTCAACAGAGTGCCGATATATCGAAAAAGCGCAGGCGTCTGGCTGCTGCCCAAAAGAGAGCCGGAGAACTGGAAAAACTGATTTGCAAAATCTATGAGGACAACGCCCTCGGCAAGCTGCCGGATGCACGATATAAGGCGCTTGATGCACAGTATGCCAAAGAGCAGGATGCACTTGAGATTGAAATTGCAGAGCTGGAAAAGGCTGTTACCGGCTATGAGCAGAGCCAGAAATCCGCAGAGAAATTTATAGCCCTAATTGATAAGTATGAGAATTTTGACACTCTGACAAACACCATGCTCAACGAGTTTGTAGAGAAAATCCTTGTCCACGAACGCGCCCGAAAAGGCAGCCAGAACACCACGCAGGAAATTGAAATCTACTTCAATTTTTTAGGGCGCTATATCCCACCATCCTTACAGCCGGTTCCTTTAACCCCGGAGGAACAGGAAGAACTGCAGAAAAAAGAAGAACGCAAGGACAGGCTTCATCAGAATTATTTGAAGCGGAAAGCCAGCGGCGCACAGAAACAGTATGAGGACAAAATCAAGGCGAAGAAAAAAGCGGAAATGGACGCTAAGAAAGCCCTGATCCGGGCTGAGGATATGAAAATGAGTAAGTTGACTTACATTCGTTGTGGAGATTATGATATACCCAACCTAAAACTTTCTGAACAGCCGGAAACTTCTATCGGCAAGTACGGAAGAATGCGAAAATCCTACCTAAAGGAACATCGCCCCATTCTCTACAACCATCTGCTGATGAGCGAGAAGCTGTATCCACACCTGTTAGAGATTGAGCGGACAGCACAGGGGCGTGTGAAAACCATGTTGCCTCACATGATGGAAGTTGCGGGTGTCACGGAGGAACTGAAAGCCTGTGACTCTATGCGCTGGGTGGGGCTGATGAACACGCTGAAAGCGCAGGCAGAGGAAATTATTCAAGATGAACTGATTTACAAATAGTTTTTAGGCACAAGAAAGGCCGGGATTTTGCTATCAAGCGGCAAATCCCGGCTTTGCTCTTATCGGTTTTCCAAATTCTTTGACCGCCGGTATTCCAGCGGCGATAGTCCAAACTGCTTTTTGAACACAGCTGCAAATTTCCCTTGATTAGAATAGCCGACCTGTTCGGATATTTCGGCAATCGGACGCTTTGTGTCCGAAAGAAGTCTTGCGGCTTCGTTCATACGGATTTCCCGTAGCCAGGTGGATATATTTTGTCCATATACGCCTCTAAAATAGTTTTTCAGACTGGTTTCACTGACCGAAAAGCGTTCTGCAATCTGCCGTACAGGAATGTGCTGGCGAAGATCATCAGAGAGAATTTGCGCTGCCCTTTTTGCAATTTCAACCTGCGTTTCCGTGTAGAAGCCGCAGGTTTTCGGAGGCCGGATTTCCATGTTAAAAAGCCGGTGGAGAAGTTCAAGCATATAGATTTGCAAATGGAAGGCAGAGGGCTTTTCAGATAGCCGCCAGAGTTTTTGAAATATATTTTCCAGCTCACTGTCCGCTCCGTTGATATATGTCTTATGGTTGCCACAATAACTTTTTTCCAGCGTAGGGAGGTCAAGTGAAAAAGATTTCAAAAGTTCACCGCAGGACTGTAAAAGAAGTGGCAGGTCAAAGTATATTTTTATGCCCTGATATTGCCGTGTGGGAAAGATATATTCTTTCTGTGCGGTCTGTTCACTGACACAAAAATCATTTTCCTTCAGGTAAATGTAGGAGCCGTCATCCAGAAGCAATTCACTTCTGCCCGAAACGCAATAGTTAATCAGCAAAGGCTTTAGATTTGAATTTTCATCCGACTCCGGCCATACGGGAGCGTTTACAAAAATAAAAGCCAAAGTCAGCCCCGGAAAGAGCGTATGGAATGTCATGCGTCCCTTGCCATCTGTCCGATCCAAAAGCAATGTGCTGCTATTTGGACTGTTTTTCAAGGTCACACCAGAAACAGTATCGCTGTTTTCTAAAATGTTGTATATCATGTTACGCAACTGCTTCGCCCCTTTCATCACGCAAAATCGCTGATATTATTATACCTGCGAGAAAACTCCCGGTCAATAGATATTCTGGCAGAGCGAAAAAACTCCTTGCTATACGGGCTTAAAATACCGATATGTGCATAGAAGCACAGCTGAATTTATGCTATCATTAGGGTTAGTTAGCAAGAACTAACAAAGATGAAAGTAATCATGTTAGGAGGTTTCGCAATGAACAACAAATTGCAAGGAAAGGACTTAATCAACATCGGTATTTTTACGGCGATTTACTTTATCGTCATTTTCGCAGCGGCGTCTATCGGTTTTATCCCGATCTTTATTCCGCTTATCAGCGTGATCGTGCCGCTTGTCGGCGGTATTCCGATGATGTTGTTCTTCTCCAAAATTAAGAAATTCGGTATGCTTACCATCTGCGGAGTGCTGCTGGGTATCATTATGCTGCTGACCGGCATGGGCTGGTGGTGCATCCCTACCGGGCTGATCTTCGGGCTGATTTCCGATTTTATGATGAAAGCCTGTGACTACAAAAATGCCAAGCGCGAAGTGTTGATTCACGGCGTTTTTTCCATGTGGGTAATCGGCGCCTTTATTCCCATCGTTGTGACGCGTGACGCTTACTACCAGAACCTGCTCCCCGGCTACGGTCAGGAATATGCCGACACGCTCATGGCTTATATGCCCGACTGGATTTTGCCGGTACTGCTTATTGCTGCTTTTGTCAGTGGTCTTGTCGGCGGCCTGATCGGACGGAAGATTTTCAAAAAGCACTTTGAGCGGGCGGGAATTGTGTAATGAGCCGCGAACTTCTTTCAAGTCAAAAAAACAATAGTGGAATTTTATTAGACCCCCGGACAAAACTGGCGGTACTGATTACCATAGCTGTCTTTATTTTAGGCGGTTCGTATGAAGGTATCATGCAGTATTACATCATCGTGTTGGCGGCAATCCCGCTGTTACTTTTGTCAGCGGTCAGAAAATGGAAAGGCGCTGTTCTCTATATCCTGATTTTTGGAGGCAGTCTGTGCCTGGAAATGTTCGGTCTGTCACGACTGTCTGGCGTAGCAAACTACATTGCAGTAGCCATTGTTGGCATTCTGCTGAGGTTCACCCCCAGCGTGGTCATGGGATATTTCGTGGTAACGACAACCACGGTCAGCGAATTTGTTGCGGCGATGGAACGGCTCCACCTGCCGCAGCAGATCACCATTCCTATGTCTGTGATGTTTCGCTTCTTTCCCACGGTTGCGGAAGAATGGAGCGCTATTGGGGACGCCATGCGGATGCGTGGCGTCCGCTTTGGTGGTGGAAAAGTCGGTGCGATTTTAGAGTATCGGATTGTCCCCATGATGATCTGCTCCGTCAAAATCGGAGAGGAACTGTCCCAGGCAGCCCTTACGCGGGGATTGGGAGGCCCGGTAAAACGGACGAATATCTGTAAGCTGGGTTTTCATGTGCAGGATGTTATTTTCCTGCTGATCTGTCTGGGAGCATTTGCAGCGCAAATCTATGTGCTTGCCGCAAGGGGGTGAAGGAAATGATTGAATGTCAAGATGTGTCCTTTTCTTATCCTGCCAGTACCCTTCCCGACAGTGAGAGGCAGGCCGGTGGCGCTTTGAAACATATTTCCTGCACTATTGAGGACGGTTCTTTTGTCCTGCTCTGCGGGACTTCCGGCTGTGGGAAAACAACCATGACCCGGTTGTTTAACGGCTTGATCCCCCATTATCATGAGGGGACTTATACCGGCTCCGTCTATCTGGATGGAAAGGATACCCGTGACCTGTCACTGTTTGATATTTCTCTGAAAGTCGGTTCTGTATTTCAAAATCCGCGTTCTCAGTTTTTCAATGTGGACACGACCAGCGAACTGGCTTTCGGCCCAGAGAATCACGGCATAGCGGAAGATCTTGTGCGTGACCGTGTAAAGCGTGTAGCTGCACAGCTAAAGTTGGAGCCGCTGCTTGATAGAAGTATTTTTTCTTTGTCCGGCGGTGAAAAGCAAAAAATCGCCTGCGGATCGGCAGCGGCGATTGACCCGGATATTTATGTGCTTGATGAGCCATCATCCAACCTTGACGCATACGCTATCGCTGATTTCCGACAGCTACTCTTTACTTTGAAATCGCAGGGAAAGACCATCATCATCTCTGAACATCGGCTGTATTATCTGTCCGACCTCTTTGACCGTGTCCTGTACCTGAAAGATGGAGAAATCGAAGGTGATTATACAGCAGAGGAATTTTGTGGCCTGTCGGCAAAACAGCGCGATGATATGGGATTGCGGCCCCTTGACCTTGCGGGGCTTTCAGAAGTTGAAGGCTCGCCGCAGAGAATGAACGGGGCGGTTTGGACGATAAAGAATGTGTCCTTCGCCTATAAGCATGAGCCGGAAACCTTGCATATAACGGAAACCTCTTTCCCATCCGGCAGCGCCACGGCCATCATCGGACATAATGGTGCGGGAAAATCCACCTTTGCCCGGTGCCTCTGCGGGTTGGAAAAGCACTTCAAAGGAACGGTGCAGGATCAGAGCAAGAACTATTCCAGAAAAGAACGATTGAAACTCTGCTATATGGTCATGCAGGATGTAAACCACCAGCTCTTTACTGAAAGTGTTCTGGATGAAATTCTGCTCAGTATGAGAACTGAGAACAAGCAGAGGGCAAGAAAAATCTTGCAGGAGATGGACCTGCTGCCTTATGAGGACTGCCACCCGATGGGACTGTCCGGCGGCCAAAAGCAGCGCGTGGCGGTTGCCTCTGCGATTGCTTCGGAGCGCCCTTTGATTTTATTCGATGAACCGACCAGCGGTCTTGACCTGTTTCACATGAGGCAGGTTGCCAATGTTGTTAATCAAGTGGCAAATGCCGGAAGAACCGCACTTGTGGTAACACATGACCCGGAATTTATTCTACGCTGCTGCAATTATGTCCTTCACTTAGAAAATGGGCAAATTCAGGAAAGTTATTCCATAGAGGACAGCAATGGCCAAAAACGCCTGCTAAAGTTTTTCCTGAGTGATATGAAGAAGGAGGTGTCCACAGAATGAAGGAGGAAAAGAAGGAGGCACCCATAGGTGTCTTATGGGGATGGGGCAAACCTTATCATGGAAAATTCATCGGCAGTGTTATCCTTGCGGTATTAGGCGTGGCCTGCCAGATGGTGCCCTATTTCTGCGTGGCGCATATTGTCACAATGATGTTGTCTGGGGAACAGAATTTTTCCCGCTATGTGACCGCTGGTATTATTGCATTGTGCGGCTACTTTGGGAAGGTGCTGTTTTCCTGTCTTTCTACAACGATTTCCCACACAGCGACCTATTACACGCTGCGTGATCTGCGGGAGAATATCACCGCAAAGCTGGCTCGCGTCCCGATGGGGACGATTTTAGATACTCCGTCCGGCCAGTATAAAACGACGATTGTTGACCGGGTTGAAGGCATGGAATCGACCTTCGCACACCTGATCCCGGAAATGACCGCAAATGTGCTGGTGCCGCTTGTAATCGCCGTGTACCTGTTCCTTTTGGACTGGCGCATGGCGCTCCTGTCCCTTGTTACGCTGGTGGTGGGCCTTGCTGTCATGTCTGCCGGTATGAAGAATTATCCCGTCAAATGGGAGGGTGCTGTCAAGGCAGGCAAGCAGATGGCAAATGCCATTGTAGAGTACATCGGCGGGATTGAGGTGGTAAAGGCGTTCAGCCAGTCCGCCGGTTCCTACAAAAAATATTCTGACGCGGTGAATTATAACGCCAACTATTATGTGGACTGGATGCATGAAAACCAGAAAACCATGAGCGCCTACAACGCCATCCTGCCCTCAGTGCTGATCTGCGTGCTGCCCTGCGGTTTTGCATTCTGGCTCTCCGGCAGTCTGGAGCTTTCCACCTTCCTGTCCATTGTGATTTTCTCGCTGGGGCTGATCGGGCCGATTATTGCGGCCTTTACCTTTACGGACGATTTGGCCGTACTGGGGACAAATGTGGAAGAAATCAGCCAGCTTCTGAACGCCGAAGAACTGAACCATAAGGACACGCCGGTCAAGCTGGAAGATACCGGCATTTCTCTTAGGTCTGTGTCGTTTTCCTATGACGGGACAACAGAGGTTTTGCATGATGTGAATCTCGCCATCCACCCCGGAACCATGACCGCCCTTGTAGGGCCGTCCGGCTCCGGCAAGTCTACGGTGGCGAAGCTGATTGCCGGGTATTGGGATGTTACATCCGGCAGCATTACCCTCGGCGGCCATGAGCTGAAGGATATGCCGCTGTCTGAAATTGCAGACCAGATTTCCTATGTATCTCAGGACAACTACCTGTTTAACCGCAGTATCCGGGAGAATATCCGCATGGGAAGACCCAGTGCCACGGACGCAGAGGTGGAGCAGGCAGCCAAACAAAGCGGCTGCGACGCCATTATCCGCAAGCTGGATAATGGCTATGATACGGTTGTCGGCAGCGCCGGTTCCCATCTTTCCGGCGGTGAACGCCAGCGGATTGCCATCGCCCGCGCCATGCTGAAAAATGCGCCGGTTGTCATTTTGGACGAGGCAACTGCCTATATCGACCCAGAGAATGAGGCGCTGGTGCAGAAAGCCATTTCCACTTTAACTGTCGGCAAGACCCTGATTGTGATCGCACACCGGCTGTCTACCATTGTTGGCGCAGATAACATCGTTGTGGTGAAGGATGGAACCATCCACGCACAGGGTACGCATGAGAAGCTGCTGGAAACCTGCCCCCTCTACCGGGATATGTGGCAGGCGCACATCGGCGCGAAAGACCAGATGTAAGGGGGTGTTGTCAGATGTATGGAACATTGAAAAAAATCTTTGCTTTTGCAGGCAGCAAAAAGGGGCTTCTAAAAAAATCCCTGTTATTCTCATTCCTGTCCGGGCTGTTTTCAGCCATGCAGTTTGCCGCCCTCTTTGTAGTGATCGGCGCGCTGGTATCTGACAACCGGGACGGAAAGTTTATCTGCATTTCGCTGGGAATTATGGCCGTTTCCCTCATTGGGCGTATCATCACGACCTATTTTTCCACGATGGAGCAGACGGAAACCGGCTATTGCATGGTGGCGGAAAAGCGTATCCACATCGGAGATCGGCTGCGCTACATCCCGATGGGCTACTTCAACAAGAATAGTATCGGGAATATTACCGCCATTGTCACAACAACTTTGGGTGATGTAGAGAACTCAGCAGCCCGTGTCCTGGTGTCAGTGCTGGGCGGTTTTTTCAACTCGGTTGCCCTCGTCATCGTCCTGTTGGCATTTGACTGGCGGATCGGTCTTGTGGCCGCTGCCGGTGTCCTGATTTACCTTGCGGCGGCGGAACTGGCGCTTCGCAAATCTGCCGCGCTCAGCGGGGTACGCCAGCACACACAGGAGTCCCTTGTGGAGTCTGTGTTGGAGTACATTCAGGGGATGGGGATTGTCAAAGCATTTGGACTGGAACGGGACAGCACGCAGTCTATCGGCAGTGCAATTAAGGCGAGCTGCCGGGATAACCTGAAATTGACAAAGGCCAGCGTTCCCTATGACGCTATCAAACAGGCTGTTGTCCGAGTGTTCAGCGTCCTGTTGCTTTTGGCCTCGGTCTGGTTCTGGCTGGACGGCTCCCTGCCGCTGGCCTACGGTCTGATTTTGGTGATTGCTTCTTTCATGGTGTTCAACGATTTGGAGAACGCCGGGAATATGGCCTCTTTGCTGCAAATGCTGGCGGCCTCGATGGATACGGCAAACTCCATTGATGACACGCCGGTAATGGACGAGAAAGGCGCTGATATTACGCCGAAGTCCAGCGAGATCGTGTTTAACAAGGTGGATTTTTCCTACGCAGACCGTAAGATATTAGATCAGGTCAGCTTTACCATTCCCGAAAAAACGACTACGGCCATTGTCGGCCCTTCCGGGGCAGGAAAGACAACGATGTGCAACCTGATTGCCCGTTTTTGGGATGTGAATGCCGGGAAGATTACCATAGGCGGTACGGATGTACGAGATTTCAAGCTGGACAGCCTGATGAAGAATATCTCGATGGTGTTCCAGAGCGTGTACCTATTTGCAGATACGATTGAGAACAATATCAAGTTTGGCTGCCCGGATGCTACCCATGAACAAGTGGTTGAAGCGGCGAAAAAGGCTTGCTGCCATAACTTTATTTCTGCCCTGCCGGATGGCTATGACACCGTGATTGGCGAGGGAGGCGGTACTTTGTCCGGCGGCGAGAAACAGCGGATTGCCATCGCCCGCGCCATGCTGAAGGACGCACCTATCATCATTTTGGACGAGGCAACAAGCAGCGTTGACCCGGAGAATGAGGATGAATTGCAGCGGGCTATCGAGGCATTGACCCATGACAAGACCATCATCATGATTGCCCACCGTCTGAAAACCGTCCGCAACGCCGATCAGATCCTTGTACTGGACAACGCTCATATCGTCCAGCGCGGCACTCATGCAGAGCTGATCCGGCAGAAGGGCCTGTATGCCGATTTTGTATCGGCCAGACAGGAGGCCATCGGCTGGAAGCTGGCTCAGTAAAAGAGGACTTATGAACCTTTATGCATCTGGAGAAGATTATTTAGAAGCAATTTTGGTTCTCTATAAAAAATTTGGAAGCGTCCGCTCGGTAGACATCGCTCGACATATGGAAGTATCAAAGCCCAGCGTATGTCATGCGGTTAATATTTTAAAAGAAGGGTTTTTAACTATAGATGAGAATCACTTTTTGTACTTGACGAGTCAAGGGAAAGTGGTAGCTGAAAAAATTTATGAGCGACACCGCTTTTTTACGGAAGAACTAATAGAAGCTGGCGTGGATCCACGACAGGCAGAAACAGATGCCTGTAAAATGGAACACGTAATTAGCGATCAGAGTTTCCCAAAATTGAAAGAACAGCCTGCAAATAAAAAGTCAAGGCTAAATTGAAAGAATATTGAAAAATTTAT
>NZ_JAJDMI010000049.1:0-24301 GCF_020593505.1 Blautia sp. DFI.3.45 | reverse complement strand
GAGCAGCTGATTTGTAATCAGCAGGTTATCGGTTCGAGTCCGATCATCGGCTTTTTGGACCTTTAGCTCAGTTGGTTAGAGCAACCGGCTCATAACCGGTCGGTCCTGGGTTCGAGTCCCCGAAGGTCCATTTTTTAAATTATTTTGGCCCAGTGGCTCAGTTGGTTAGAGCGTCGCCCTGTCACGGCGAAGGTCGAGAGTTCGAGTCTCTTCTGGGTCGTTAGCAATGAGCTGACGAGTTTGGTAAATTGCATATGGATATGGAATCTTAGCTCAGCTGGGAGAGCATCTGCCTTACAAGCAGAGGGTCATAGGTTCGAGCCCTATAGGTTCCATATGCCGCAGTGGCGGAACTGGCAGACGCCCGGGACTTAAAATCCCGTGGGTAGTGATACCCGTACCGGTTCGATTCCGGTCTGCGGCATGATTGTAAATAAGAGAAACGTTGATTTTGTAGCGTTTCTCTTATTTTTTTGCTTACAGGTTTTGAACACACTTGAATAACTGCGCGTCGCATTCTCGTTACTTCAGTGATGACTTAAATGAAAAACTAAATTCCAGCTGTGGATTATCTCAGTAACTATGCGGGATTAAATTCTGTAATGCACCTTAACAATTCTATTTTTTTGTCTTATAATAAACCTGTAAGCACTCATGATTTATGTTTTTATGCATACTAACCGGGCATCTGAAAATAGTGTGCGAGACTAAATTCCACATGCCTTATGTGCAAGACTAAATTCTGGTGCAGTGAAATCTGCCTGTGCTTTACTATTTTATTTTATAAGTTTTGGACTAAGCATAACATCATCAGGTGCGATTGCCTTTAATCCTAATGCTTTGTGCAGTTTGTTGTCCAAGAGTAAAAGAGAGAGTTCATATGGGCTATGTCCATTAAGACTGTCTCTTTTTTCGTTGTTTATGTGATTCATCATAAGTCTGACTTTCTCGTCATTTAAATCAGCGAATGAACTCCCTTTCGGACGGATGTAGCGGATATACTCGTGGTTCTTTTCGCAGGCACCTTTTTGCCAAAAGCTGTATGGATCACAGTAAAAGACCGTCGTGCTTTTACTTCCGTCACAGAATTCCTCCATCTCTTCACGAGCTGAGAATTCTGAACCTCCATCCGTGAGAATCACCGGAAAAAGCTTTTTGAATGCATCCTGTCCTAACACTGTTTCAAGCCATACAAAGACCTCTAACACGCATTCCTGGTTTTGATATTCCAACAGGAACATAAGCATAAGATTGCAGTTGCGGAATGTAAAGGTCAAGAGGGCGCAGCTTTCGCCTTTCATTCCTTCCACGCAGTCCATTTCCACAACATTTATATCTGGATGATCTTTCATATAACTCTGGAAATTTTCGTAGTTATGACCTTGACGATAAGAACGATCTTTTGCACTGGTCTGTGTAGGTTTCTTGCGTTTCTTATAACGTACAGAACGTCTTAAGTCACCATTGCGGACATCGAATACACAATCATTGATGTAGGAGTAAAGTGTTCTTCTGGAGCAACCCAATTCTTCTGCATGAGTAGCATAAATATGACCGATGGACTGATGCTTCTCCTTGATCAATGGAACCAATAAATCATTCATGGATTGAATGCTTTCCGGAGTCTGGTTAATGCCGACTCTGCAATCGACTAGCACGCTACGGTACTCATCATGGGCATATTTGGATGAATAAAACTTTCTGGGCATAAGACAATGGGTCTTTTTACCACAGCCATTACATACGTAGGGAGGTTTATTCAGTTTCTCACATTCAGCTGTCTCATATGCGGGACATATATCAGTGCAGCGAAAGGATGGTTTTCTGCAAAGCTTACAATGAATGCCACACATCTTATCACACAAGCATGTCACCTTACAGTTCTTGCGATGAATACATGGCGGGTGAGTGTAACCTGAATCCGGACGTTCTTTTGTATGTGCGTGGAGACGTACTTCCTTTGATATGGTAGATGGATTTTTACCAATAATTCGTCCAATTTCAGTGAAGCTTTTATTCTCAGTAAGACCTTTCTCGATATCAACACGCTGTTCAAATGTTAAATGTTTCTGATTGCCTTTATTTTTCATAATTATCTCCAATCTGCACAGGCAGGCAATCAGCTGCAAGTACATTATACGGAGTAATGATTATCAAAGACAATATGGCAAATATGTGTGCAAAAGTAACTTCGATCTATATGGAATTTACTCTTGCATTTGGTCCAAAACCGGAATTTAGTTTTTCATTTAAGTTTACTTCAGTGATGAGTTAGACGCGCAATTTTTATAAAAAATATACAGAACAAATGTTTACTTAAAGAAATGCATATGGTATAATACAGACACGGAATCGACCTGGAATGCAAAAAGATGCTGCAGGATCTGGCAGAAGAGTATCGGTTTCAGATCCTGGCAATGGAAGTCATGCCGGATCATATCCACATGCTTGTGGATTGCCGGCCGCAGTTTTATATTTCAGATATGATCAAGATCATGAAAGGGAATCTTGCACGTCAGATGTTCCTTTTACATCCGGAGCTGAAAAAAGAACTGTGGGGAGGACATTTGTGGAACCCGTCTTATTATGCCGTTACAGTCAGTGACCGGAGCCGTGAGCAGGTATCTGCCTATATCGAAGGCCAGAAGGAAAAAGAAAAGAGAAAGCCCTGAATACAGGGGTCATTCCGGAAACGTTTGGTTTTTGCGGGAAAGGTGGAAGAAGATGCGGACAGTATCCAGCTATGGTGTGGAGATACGAAAACAGAATATCCCGGCCCGTCAGACAATGGAGATTTATCGTCAGGCAGTCGGTTACCTGACAGAGATCTACGCACAGGTCTGGGAAGAACTGAGGAAGATTCCGGAGACAAAAAAGCGTTTTAATACCGCAGAGCATATGGTGCACATGACGAAGAAAAACACAGCCCGGTTTGATTTTGACCTTCGTTTTCCGAAGATGCCGTCTTACCTCCGCAGGTCCGCGATCCAGCATGCGCTTGGAAGTGTATCTTCGTATGAGACCCGGCTGGGGCAGTGGAAAGAGACCGGAGTGCTGTCCGGAAGGCCGAAACTTACCTGCAGGAACCATGCCATGCCGGTCTTTTACCGGGATGTGATGTACCGCGAAGGAGCAGAAGGAAAAGATGAAGCATATCTGAAACTGTACGACGGGCATGACTGGAAATGGTTCCGTGTATATTTAAAACGTACCGATATGGAATATCTTCCCAGGAACTGGAAAGGAAAGAAGACATCGGCCCCTGCGTTGGAAAAGAGACACCGCCGGTATTTTCTTCGTTTTTCCTGTACAGAAGAAGTAACACTGACGAAAACACCGGTAAAAGAACAGATCATCTGCAGTGTGGATCTGGGGATCAATACTGATGCGGTCTGTACCATCATGCGCTCAGACGGAACTGTCCTGGGAAGAAGATTCATAGATCATCCCAGTGAAAAAGACCGGATGTACCGCACACTGGGACGGATCCGCAGATTCCAGAGGGAACATGGCTCTGCGCAGACACAGGGAAGATGGGCATATACGAAACGTCTGAACACAGAACTGGGTAAAAAGATTGCAGGTGCGATTGTAAGATATGCGGAAGAAAACCATGCAGATGTGATCGTGTTCGAATATCTGGAGATGCAGGGGAAGATATCGGGAAAGAAAAAACAGAAACTGCACCTGTGGAGAAAGCGGGATATCCAAAGACGCTGTGAACATCAGGCACACAGAAAAGAGATGCGGATATCCCGGATCTGTGCATGGAATACCAGCAGACTGGCTTATGATGGTTCCGGGGCGGTAACACGTGACCGGGAAAATCACAGCCTCTGTACTTTTCAGACAGGAAAACGATATAATTGTGACCTGTCAGCATCCTATAATATAGGAGCTAGATATTTTATAAGGGAACTTTTAAAACCCCTTCCGGCAACGGAAAGGTCTTTGCTGGAGGCAAAAGTCCCTCCTGTAAAGCGTAGAACTTCATGTGTCTATGCAGATCTGAGGAAACTCCATTCAGAAATGGAACTCTTAAAAGCAGCATAGATACAGGCAGATATACAGCGGACTACCTGTAATGTGGAAACCTGCCGTATCCGGCATGGAAAAAGCGCATAATTGTGCAGACCTAAGTTACAGGCGTATCCGCCGATATTCAGTCTGACGCCTAAAGCGTCTGGAAGCATGTGACTTTAGTCATGTGAGGTTCACCACAATGTTTACAGTTGTATACCTTATCTGCGTCTCTTTCTTCTTATAATTCAGAGAACAATTATTAAGACGGAAAACTGACGACTGATAGAACAAAGATAAGAATAAGCCGGATAAATGCTGAATGTTACAGCATTTATCCGGCCTTTGTCTTGTAAATTTCGCCACATTTAAATATAAAGCACTATACCTGTATTCTGTCTGCAACTTCATTTCCAAGAACAATCTTTCGGTTTGCAGAAGAAATTATAAGAGAATCGTGGAATTTGCGGAGAACACGAATCGTGCTACCTTCATGAATATTCATATCGTGCATGGATTTCATAACTTCCGGCAGTCCGAACATCCATTTAATGGTGTAAGTGTATCCCTGAGTAGAATCTGATAATGAATGCATAAAAAAACCTCCCTGTATAAAGTAATATGGTAAATAATGTCAGATAATTTATTGCTGTTATTGAAGTAATTGTATATCTATGAGTATTAGTTCGTCAATTATAACATTATTTCATACAATACTTAAATAATCATTCATTTATTCAGATATTTTCAGGGACTTTTTTCCGCATATACATATAATTTATTCGATAAATTTCAGATTATCAAGAGCATAGCGGAGTGCCATGCACATTAATTCATTTCTTGAGCGTCCGCTTTTGGCAGACAAGTCATCATATTGTTCCTGCAGTTCACGTTCAAGGCGAATGGTCATGGTGATTGATTTGTCTTCTTTTTTATCTGTACATTTTGGCCGGACAATAAAGTCGTTTGGCATGATTATCCCTCCTGTATAAACATTTATTAGTGAATGGTTATCATAATTGATATTGCTTATTCTATAGCAATCCTCTGAAATAATGCATCTTAAGCCAGCCCATCAGAGTGTGAAATCCTGCGTCAGATATCTTTGCCGTGCGTCAGCACGCCTGCAGATATCTTCCTTGTCTTTCGCACTCTGCTGAACTGTCTTAAATGCATTATTTACGAGGATTGCTATAATTTTGATCTCCGTAATCACTGTTATGATATAAAGTATAGTTACACAGGATTGACATTGATATAACACAAATTTATAATACATATTAGTATTACTTTTCTCCGCTTTGAAATAGAAAGGTTATCCTGCGAGACTGTTGTAAGAATCAATTTGATGCGATAGTATGAGTGAGTTATGAATATGTGGGGAATACTTGTAACATTAGAGTGTGTCTGAAAAATCATTCCCGCAATCTGCACGCCCCACTTTGCGGGATATTTCACCCGAATTCAGTTGCCGTAGCCCGCTACGGCGCCCTCATCCGGGCAAAATATCCCACAAATTGTGACGCACATCTTGCAGAAAGCCTTTTTCAGACACGCTCTAGAATGCAGTAAATAAATATTTTCAGAGAGACTGGGTAAATATATGGAAAATGTGATTCGGAAACTGTATGGTATGTATATGGATAATGACAATAGAGAAAAAAATGAAATGTCAGTAATGCATGATGATTTATGTAAAGAGAAAAAAGAGAAGGCATACCAGTGCTATCAGAAATTGAGAGTTCAACTGACAGATGAGCTTGCTGAAGAACTGGATGAACTGATGAATAAACATATGGAAATATATCCACAGGAGCTGGAAGAAAGTTTTGCCATGGGATTTAAAACAGGGGCAAGGCTGATGTGCGAGATTTTCAGTGAAGAAACAGAATGATTGTAAAGCAGATATGGCAATTCTCCAGATAAAGTATGATTTTAGAGGATTGCCATAGGTTTGATAAGTGGGTCTGACATATAATTTTTGATAACATGATCAGGATAATTTATGGTTGTTGAACGTTATCAGAAATTGTGAGGTTGTCAGACGTAATTTCATTCAGGAGATATTCTATAGTATGCATATGTTCGTTCATAACTTTTTCTGCAAGAGGTGCATCATTATTGGTTATTGCCTGAACAAGCCGAGTGTGCTGGGAATCAATCTCCGGTGCATCGTTATTTTTCTGCATAAGATAGGAACGTATTCCAACGATCATATTTTCAGTAATCTGTGCAGAGGCATTTAATACACTCAGTATTAATGGATTGGCAGAAATCTGAGCAATTTTCAGATGCAGATCACGATCCAGATCACCGCGGATTTTTTCATCCTGAGTGCTGTCCAGTCTGGCAATGATAAGCTGGAGTTCAGCAGCATCCAGCGGTGTACAGTTTTGGGCGGCGAGAAAAGCAGCTTTGCTTTCCAGTGCGCCTCGAAGCTGCAATGCATCCTGAATTTTGCTGTTGTACATTTGAAATATGATAGACAGAGGTTCAGTAAGACAGCTGTGAAGATCAGTTGCAATATAATTGGCACCGCCATGTACGCTGACAGTAATCCCGAGCAGGGAAAGAGCCTTCAGGACTTCTCGTAATGCTGGTCTGGAGATTCCGAATTCTTCTGCCAGAATACGTTCAGCAGGAAGTGCATCGCCGGGTTGTAATTCTCCGTTTTGGATATTTTCGATAATTTGTTTCAGAACATCGTTGAATGTACTGGTTTTATCTATTTTTCTAAACATTTATTTTCCTCTTTCCTGGTACATCGTTTCGTAAATAACTATACCAATCGCGTAAGATGCGGATTCGAGTGTGCAGCTCTATATCAGATAACTGTTCCGCAGAGATTTCTTTGATTATTAAATAGTTACATACATCTAATATTATAACGGATTGAAAGGGAGATGCAACTGATTCCTGCAAAATTTCTAAAAGTGTAAAATTTTTGTGTTGCTGAGAACGGAGTGAACAGTAACAAATTTTTGCAGTTTTTTTATAAATTTTATAATTATATTAGAAATTAGACAAATTTCTCTCACATTTATAGGTTATGATATTTACATCTTAAGGAAATGACGTACCTTAAGAGAAAATCTTTCCTTTCCCTAAAAAGTGTAAAATGAACGTGAATCACCGCTTAGCCGACAAGATCGACGGAGAAGCGGTGATTTTATTATGTCACTGAAGCAGGATTCTTTCTTATAAACCTCTGTAACGATTAAGACAGGCATAAATTTCCTGAATACGGGGAGTAGCGTAACCACAGGAAATTTTTTGATTCTCCGTAAAGAAGGACAGACCATGTAAAGAGAGATTTTTCCAGAGAAACTGCACAATCTCAGGCAGGGTACGTCTGCCGTCTGCCAGATGTTCAACTGCATATTTCAGCAGGAGACCTAAGGCAGCGGTCTGTTCTGCGTCAATAAGCTGTTCTGTATAGCGGAGATCAATCTCCTGTCTGCCGAGAGAGAAGCCATCTGTTCCGGAGATTCTGGTTTTCAGGCGCTCAGGTTTTGTGGCACCGGAATCGGAATGATTTCCACGACTGTTATGTCTAAGGCGCTTAGAAGATTCGGCAGGTCTGCTCATAATGCGATGGCTGTGCGGAAGCTGAAAATCAGTAACTGAAACAGCAGGCAGAGGATATTGGCTGCATAATTTTTTGACAGAAGCTGTAATATCTTTTGGAACGTAATTGTCCATCTGGATAATTGTATCTGCAATATGAAAGAATGCCCCGGAACTTCCGGCAACAAGAATTGTAGAAATTCCTGCTTTTTTATAAAGATCTTCTGCACGCTCCAGAAACGGAGTGATCGGCTCTTTCTCACGCTGAATAACCTGTTGCATGAAAGCATCACGAACCATGAAGTTAGTTGCGGAGGTGTCTTCGTCAAGAAGAAAAAGGTGGCTTCCGGCTTCCATGCTTTCTACGATACCGGCTGCCTGGGAAGTGCTTCCACTGGCATCCAGTGTAGAGAAACAGCGGGTATCTTTCTTGTTTGGAAGATCATTTATAAACATGGAAATATCCACATCCTTGATAAAACGGCCATCTTCTGAACGCAGTTTGACAGCAGTTGCATCTGTGATCACGTATTCACGTCCATCTCCGGGGATATGATTGTATACACCAAGTTCAAGTGCATTCAGAAGCGTGGATTTGCCATGATATCCACCGCCTACGATCAGAGTGATTCCCTTTGGAATCCCCATGCCTGTGATTTTTCCTTTATGGGGAAGATTTATGGAAATGCGCAGACTGTCCGGAGAAGTAAAGGGAACGGAAGCTTTCATAGGGCGGGAGGAAATACCGCTTTCTCTTGGGAGGATGGAGCCGTCGGCTATGAATGCGCAGAGATTTTTTGCGGGCAGCGTCTGACGGATAAATTCCTGATCCTCTGCAAGCTCTATATAATTCTGTAATTCCTTTGCATTAAGGCTGGAATAGAAAAAGGATTTTTGAATGCATACAGGCAGAAAATCAAAAAGGATTTTCTCCAGTTCAGTGGCATTGATCGTGCGGCCATTAGCAGGGAAGCCCACAAAAAAGCGGGCGGTTATGCCTTTTTCTGTTATTTCACAGGCTGTCCGGGAAAGAATCTCCTGACCACAATGACTGACAGTGAGCAGGCCGCTTTTGCCGGAGCCTTTTGCACGAAAGCTGTACTGACTGACCTGTTTTTCAAACTGACGTGTAAGATAGTCGCAAAGAGTAGTCCTGGTAAGCGTATCTTTATAATATTCGACGGGAAATCCGGCATCTCTGTGTGAAATCTGAATGCTGACATGAGAGGGAGAAGCAAAAGGATCTCCCTGCACATGGTCGATGGACAGAATATAATTTCCAAAATGATACAGACCTTTCAGCCCTTTATATGCCGGATAACTTTTGCGGTTTATGGAACGAAGCTGCTGACGCAGTTCCTCTGAATTTTTCATGACAGAACCTCCTGGTATTGCAGATATTTTTATAATAATCCTCGCAAATAATGAATTTGAGAGGAGAAACATTAACCTGCCATCAACTATAGCGGAAATGAACCATAATGTCCACTGACAAATAAATATTAATCATATGGAAAATTTTCAGAGGATGTTTTATAATGAAAAACAGGTAATTGTTCAATACCATTACATAATAGCGAACTGATGAATAGTTACCGTTATCAAAGCAATACTATGAATGACAGTCATAAAGAAAGGCGGAACAGTAAATGGAACGTAGAAATGCATGGCTTTCTTATACAGAAGCAGAAGAAAAAGAACTGGAGCAGGTTGCAAAAGCGTATCGCAATTTTCTTAATGTGGGAAAAACAGAGCGTGAATGTGTGACGCAGATCATCAGAGAAGCACGGGCAGCAGGTTATGAATCTCTGGAAGAGAAGACTGCGAAGGGTGAGAAACTGAAAGCAGGAGATAAAGTTTATACAGTCGGAATGAAGAAGATCATTGCACTGTTTCATATCGGACAGGATGATATTTCTGAGGGAATGAATATTCTGGGAGCACACATTGATTCTCCACGTCTTGATGTTAAACAGAATCCATTATATGAGGATACGGATCTGGCATATCTGGATACCCATTATTATGGCGGTGTTAAGAAATACCAGTGGGTAACTCTTCCTCTGGCAATCCATGGCGTAGTGGTAAAGAAAGACGGAAGTACAGCAGAAGTAAATATCGGTGAGGATGAGGATGATCCGATCGTATATATCACAGACCTTCTGATCCATCTTGCAGGAAAGCAGATGCAGAAAAAAGCGACAGAAGTGATCGAGGGAGAGAATCTGGACATCCTGATAGGAAGCAGACCACTGAAAGATCTGGAAGATGATAAGAAGAAAGAGGCAGTAAAACAGAATGTACTGAATATCCTTAAAGAGAAGTATGATATGGAAGAGGAAGATTTTCTTTCCGCAGAGCTGGAGATCGTACCGGCAGGAAAGGCAAGAGAGTGTGGTCTGGACAGAAGTATGATCGCTGCTTATGGACAGGATGACAGAGTGTGCGCATATACTTCGCTGCTTGCAATGCTTGAGATGGAAACCCCGAAACACACTTCCTGCTGTCTGTTTACTGATAAAGAAGAGATTGGAAGCGTAGGTGCAACCGGTATGCAGTCACGTTTCTTTGAGAACGCAGTGGCTGAACTTCTGGATGCAATGGGATGCTACAGTGATCTGGGATTGAGAAGAACTCTGAAGAATTCCAGTATGCTTTCCTCTGATGTAAGTGCAGGCTATGATCCGGCTTATGGGGAGGCATTTGAGAAAAAGAATGCAGCTTATCTTGGAAGAGGTATCGTATTAAATAAATTTACCGGAGCAAGAGGTAAATCCGGCTCGAATGATGCAAATGCAGAATATGTGGCAAGAGTCAGAAATATTTTTGACAGCCATGAAGTTGCGTTCCAGACAGCTGAGCTTGGTAAAGTTGATGTAGGCGGAGGCGGAACAATCGCTTATATCGCAGCGCTTTATGGAATGGAAGTCATTGACAGCGGTGTGGCAGTGCTCAGTATGCATGCACCATGGGAAGTGACAAGTAAGGCAGATATTTACGAAGCTAAGAAAGCATATAAGGCATTTTTGCTGGAAGCATAAAAAGTCGGGCAGATGCGGAATAAAAATATGAAGAAATCGTGGAAGCTGTATCGTTTCTGATAACAGAGACTTGCAGATTCCGCAGATAAGGGCAGAGCTTTTGGAAAACTGAAGCGCTGCCCTTTTAACATATAAGTGAGGTTATGATTGTAAAAGGTATTTCTGATATCTTACGAAAGACAGGTTGCGATTCTGTAAGATCTGGATTAGAGCAGGATATTTAATAGACGGGAGGGAAAGATGGAGGAAGCGCTGATCAGAGTAAAAGATTTGTGTAAAATATATAATCCCGGCGAGAATGAAGTACGGGCGCTGGATCATATTAATTTGGAAATTAATAAGGGTGAGTTTGTTGCTATTATCGGACAGTCAGGTTCAGGAAAGTCTACATTTATGAATATGCTGGGCTGTCTGGATGTGCCTACATCCGGCGAATATTTTCTGAATGGAACTGATGTGTCCACAATGGAAGATAATGAACTCTCAGAAGTCAGAAACCGGGAGATCGGATTTATTTTTCAGGGATTTAATCTGATCTCAAATCTGACTGCAATTGAAAATGTGGAACTACCGCTGGTTTACAGAGGGGTAGACAGAAAAACGAGACATAAGCTGGCAGTAGAGTCACTGACCATGGTAGGGCTTGAAAAACGTATGGATCACAGACCAAATGAAATGTCAGGAGGACAGCAGCAGAGGGTGGCTATTGCAAGAGCAATCGCGGCCCAGCCACCGGTGATCCTGGCAGATGAACCTACAGGAAATCTGGATTCTGCATCCAGTAAGGAGATTCTTCAGATTCTTAAAAGTATGCACGAGCAGGGAAAAACGGTCATATTGATCACACATGATAATGGGATTGCTGCTCAGGCAAGGCGTGTAGTCAGAATTATGGATGGAAAGATAGAATCAGATTTTATCAATAAAAACTATGGGAAAGAAGAATATATAAAAAACCAGCTGGATGCATAAATCCGGTTACAGGGAGACAGATATTATGAAAAAAAAGAAAAGTAAAAAGAAAATTATTATTGGAGCAGCAGCTGTTCTTGTTGTTGCCGGCGGAGTTACAGTAGCAGGTCAGAGAAATTCAACAGAAAATCAGATCCCGCAGGTTCAGGTAGTAACTGCAGAGAAGGGTGATGTCGAGGAAATTGTAGATGCTACAGGAACAGTGGGAAGTGAAGAGGAGAAGACCTATTATTCTCCTGTAAATGCAGAGCTGAAAACGGTTTCTTTTGCCCAGGGAGATGTGGTGAAAAAGGGAACAAAACTGATCGAGTTTGATACAGAGAATCTGGAAAAAGATAACCGGAAGGCAGAACTGAATCTGAAATCAACAAAGTATGATACAAAGGATACAAGAAATAAATCTGACAAAGCAGAGAAGAAGCAGAAAGATGCCAAAAAGAATGTTCAGGAGCTTGAGAAGAAAATAAAGGATAAAAAAGCTTATGTCTCGTCTCTGAAATCACAGATTTCAGCGGCAGCAGCAGCGGCACAGCGTGAAGCGGCAGCTCAGGCATCCGCACAGGCAGCAGCTCAGGCTCAGGCACAGCAGCAGGAAGCTCAGGCAAAAGCCCAGGCAGAGGCAAAGAAACAGGAGGAAATCCAGAGTAAATATCAGGCCGCACTTTATACATACAAGACGGAGACTCTTCCGCAGTACCAGCAGCAGCTCTCAGATCTGAATGCACAGTATAATCAGGCACAAAGCGATTATAATCAGGCAGACACCACATATCAGATGGCATTTGCAACATGGCAGGCAGACCCTTCAGATGAGAATACACAGGCTCTGGATAATGCGGAGGCTGCAAGAACACAGGCACAGCTCGCAATGCAGCAGGCACAGCAGACTTATAATGATCTTAAGCAGCAGGCACCGAAAATGCCGGTACTTTCTGATTTCACAGAAAGCAGTGCAGATTACTCATGGGGAATTTCAGACGGTTCAGATGCAGATGACAGTGATGGGGAAGATTCTTCCTCCTCCGGATATGATTACAGTGGAAGTGATGGCGGGACAGTAACTGCGGATACTTCTGCTCTGGAAAGTGCGCTTGAGACAGCAAGCGATGAACTTGCAGAGCTTCAGTCAGATCTGGCTTCTGAGAAAGCTATCGCAGAGGCAGATTCCACAAGCCTGACAAAAGAAGAAAAAGAGAAACTGAAAGTAACAGATAATCTTTCCGAACTGGACGCAAAATCAGCCGAGGAGCTGGTGAAGGAAGGAAAGAAAGGAATCACCGCGGAATTTAACGGAATCATATCCAAGGCAGATATTAAGCAGGGAGCAGCAGTTACTCAGGGTATGGAACTGTTTACTATTGAGAATACAGACAAGGCAAGTGTGGATGTGACTCTCTCTAAATATGATTATAATACAGTGAAAGAGGGGCAGTCTGTTGAGATTACCTTGGGGGATAATACTTATCAGGGTACTGTAACAAAAATGAGTCATATTGCGGTGCAGAATGAAAAAGGAACGCCGGTCATTTCAGCAACAGTAAGCATTGATGATCCGGATGAAGATATTTTCCTGGGGGTAGATGCCAAGGTTAAGATTCATGCGGCTTCTGCGAAAAATGTGGTGACTCTTCCTGTGGAAGTGATCAATATCGGAAAAGAAGGCTCCTTCTGCTATGTGATAGAAGATGGACTGGTGACAAAGAGAAATATTACCACAGGAATCAGCTCAGAGGATTATGTGGAAATTACGAAGGGAATCAAAGAAGGCGAAGAAGTAATCGCAGATCTGGGTGATTACACAGAGGGAATGGAAGTACAGGCAGTTCCTGAACAGACAGGAGAGGATGCCGATGAGTAAGCTGTATGAATATATCAAGATGGCAGTCCATAACATTATGGCAAATAAGGGACGTTCATTTCTGACTATGCTTGGCATTATCATTGGCATTGCTTCTGTAATTGCCATTGTATCTGTGGGTGAAGGAACCAAGAACCAGATGAACAGTGAAATTGATGATATCGGCGGCGGGCAGATTGCCATCAGTGTCAGCGATGAGGCACAGACAGATGAGGAGTGGATCACTGCGGATGATGTGGAAGCAATCCGGGCGGTAGACGGTATAGAAGGAGTAAATGTTTCGGATTCATTCAGTGGAGAAACTACCACAGGTAAGGGAAATTTTTCTCTTATGCTGACGGGTGAGGGACCGGATGCAAAGCTGTTAAATAATGCCACCATGAAGCATGGAGTATATTTCGGGGAAAATGAAGTTCAGGAAGCAAAAAATGTCTGTGTGCTTTCCGATGCAGATGCAAAAAGACTCTTTGGCACAGATGATGTGGTTGGAATGACTGTAGATGTCAATTGTTATGGACTGACCAAAAGTCTTCGTATCTGCGGGGTGACAACCCAGAAAGAAAATGGAACCTTTGTCAGTTATACTTATGAGGGAATGCCGGTGACTATTAATGTTCCCTATACTACAATGAATGAATTCACCGGTGTATCCGATTACTTTTTCTCAGTAACAATGCAGACAGATAAGAGCTTAAACAGTCAGGATGTTGCTGACAAAGTGGTAAAACTGATGGAAAAAAGACATCAGTGTGCAGGAAAAGATTACTTTCAGGTACAGAGCTTTCAGGATATTATGAGCTCTATGAATCAGATGCTGGATATGGTGACTGCTTTTATCTCCTTTGTGGCGGGAATTTCCCTTCTGGTTGGCGGTATCGGCGTTATGAATATTATGCTGGTTTCCGTAACAGAACGTACCAGAGAGATTGGTATCCGTAAGTCACTGGGAGCGAAAACCTCTTCTATTATGATGCAGTTTCTGGCAGAGGCGGCAATTCTGACGGTGATTGGAGGGGTGATAGGAATTGTTCTGGGTGTGATCGGCGGATATGTAATCTGTTCAATCATAAGCAGCAGTATGGGAATGTCCATCACTCCGGGAATCAGCCTGAGTACAATTATGGCGGCGACTTTGTTTTCCTGTGCAGTAGGAGTATTCTTTGGAATTTATCCTGCGAAGAAAGCAGCAAAACTGAGCCCGATCGAGGCTTTGCGGCGGAATTAATGAAAACAGGACTGCGATGGTATTTTGGTGTACCTGTGTACTGATATCATTACAGAATAGTTGTAAATTGTTATAATTTTGCGAATCAAAAGAAAAAAATAAAAAATTCAAAAAAAGTGTTGACAAATGCTCCAGTATAGAGTAGAATACTCATTGTTGTGAGGGACACGAGATAAGAACTTCACAAGGATGTGCGTTTAGCTCAGCTGGATAGAGCGTTTGGCTACGGACCAAAAGGCCGGGGGTTCGAATCCTCTAACGCACGCTAATAAAAAATAAGACAGTGCATTTGCACTGTCTTATTTTTTTATTCGAGTCCGGGTCGGACTCCAATGTGGTCAACTTAAGCCCAGAATGCTGAAAATTCAACGATTCTAGGCTTATATTCTGGATTTTTTATATAAATATTGCCACAGAGATTTCAAGGGAAAAGGGGAATAAGGAATTATTTTCTGGGGGGAAAAGTCGTTAAAGAAAAAGCTGCACTATTTTGCGGATAACAAAAAAGTGCAATTTTTTTGCGCCTGTACAGCAAATTCGCAACATTTTTTGGTAGAACTGCAAATATCTTGAATTTTTTCTAAAGGGCGGCCATGCTATACTGGTATTATCAACAAGGGGAAAGCAAATAAAAGAAAAGGCTTTCCGGGATAATGTTTTTTTTAATGGAGGAAGAAAAAATGAAGAAAAAAGTAATTAGCGTTCTGGCTGCAGCTGCAGTGGCAACATCCATGTTTGCAATACCTGTATTGGCTGATGGAAGTGCAACAGCGGGTGTTGTATGGTACAATTTCGCAGATACTTTTATCGCAAATGCCCGCCAGTGCTTAAACGGAATCGCAGCAGCAGATGGAACAATTTCCATCACAGACGCTGACAGTGAAAACGATATCAACACTCAGGGAAATAACGTAAACAACTTCTACACACAGGGCGTTAAATATCTGATTCTGAATAACATCAATATGACAGCAACAGATGATATTGCAAAACAGATGAAAGAAGAAGGTGTAGTTGGTATTTTTGCAAACACAACGAGCCCATCTGATGACGCATTTGCAGACAACGAGAATCTGTGGTATGTATCTTCCGTATCCACTCAGTCCGGTGAGAACATGGGTAATGCAATCGTTGATTACTTCAATACTCATGAGAATTGGGACAGAAACGGAAATGGAAAAGTTGATTACATTCTCCTTCAGGGTATTCAGACATTCAGTGATACCATCAACCGTTCTTCTTACAGCCTTGCAACAATTGAGGGTGCAGGATACGAGCTTGGAAGCTGCATCGGTGGTGATGATGTAACAGGTGTTAAAGGTGGAGATTCCATCAACGGTGTACTTTGCAACTTCTCCCGATCTGAAGCGCAGGAAAATGTAGAAGCACTTATTGCAAGCTTTGGTGATGACATTGACTGTATCATCGCAGATAACGATGATGAGGCACTTGGAGCAATCGCAGCACTTCAGGCTCATGGATATTTCACAAGTGATGAGAACACAATTCCGGTTGTTGGTGTTGATGCTACAGCTGCCGGATGTGAAGCAATCAAAAACGGAACTCTTCTTGAGACCAGCCTCAACAACCCTGTAAAACTTGCAAAATCCATTTATAAACTGATGTATCTGTTAGAGAACGGTGAGAAAGTTACCACTGAGTCTATTGGAATGGATGGTGTAAAGGTTGACGGACATAGAATCATGATCGACTATATTTCTATCACAGCTGACAATTTAGATGATGCAAGCTACGACATTACAGACACTTCATTCTAGATAACAAAAGTTTGGCCGCAAGGCTGCATAAAGAGGGACTGTAAAGCGTCCCTTTTTATTATTGCCAAGAGCAGAACAGGAGAGAATAAGCTATGAGTAATTCCGAATACGTGCTGGAAGCCGTAAATCTTACGAAAACCTTTCCTGGTGTAAAAGCACTGGATCAGGTTTCCTTAAGAGTCCGTCCCGGAACTGTGCATGCACTGATGGGAGAAAACGGAGCCGGCAAATCTACGCTGATGAAATGTATTTATGGAATCTATTCCCCGGATGAGGGAAGTATTTCCATAAATGGAAAGCAGGTAAGTATTACCAGCCCAAGAAACGCCATGGATCAGGGAATTGCAATGATCCATCAGGAACTGCATCCTGTAAGACCGCAGACAGTGGCAGAAAATATTTTCCTTGGCAGGATCCCTTACAAAAAAGTGGCAGGGGTACGTTGGGTAGATAAAGAAAGACTGATAAAAGAAACGGAAGAAGTATTTAAGAAACTGGGACTGGACATCAATCCAAAGCAGAAAGTTGCAGAGCTTTCCACATCCTACTGTCAGCTGATCGAGATTGCACGTTCTGTATCCATTGGTGCAAAGATCGTTATTATGGATGAACCTACATCCTCTCTTACAGAGACTGAAACAGCGATTTTGTTCCGTATTATCGATCAGCTAAAAAACGAAAACGTAGCAATTATTTATATTTCCCATAAAATTGATGAAATCCTTCAGATTTCAGATGACATCACAATTATGCGTGATGGACAAAATGTTGGTACATGGCCTGCAAGTGAAATGACAACAGATACTATTGTAAATAAAATGGTTGGACGTGAGATGACAGATCGTTTTCCACCGAAAAAGCATACACCAGGAGCAGAGTATCTGAAAGTTGAAAACTTTACAAGCACAAATCCTCATTCCTTTAAGGATGTAAGCTTTTCTGTAAAGAAAGGTGAGATTTTCGGAATCGGCGGACTTGTAGGTTCCCAGCGAAGCGAGCTGATGGAGGCTTTATTTGGATTACATGGAATTTTTTCCGGAAAGATTACTATTGAGGGAAAAGAGATCCACAATAGACAGCCCATCGATGCCATTAAAAACGGTATGGCACTGCTTACAGAGGATCGAAGAAAAACAGGTATTATCGGACCTGGATCCATTACAGATAATACTCTTGTTGTAGAGCAGAATGTAAATCCAAAACGGTATCACAAAGCAGGGCTTCCTTTTATTGATAAGGCAAAGAGAAACCAGGATGCACAGAAATATGTAGATATGCTTTCCACAAAAACTCCAAACCTGAAAACTGCCATCAAAACCCTTTCCGGTGGTAATCAGCAGAAAGTACTTCTTGGACGCTGGCTTTTAAGTGAGCCGGATATCCTGATCCTGGATGAGCCTACACGAGGAATTGACGTAGGAGCAAAATATGAAATTTATGAATTAATGGAAGAAATGGCACAAAAGGGCAAATGTGTAATTATGATCAGTTCAGAGATGCCGGAACTTATGGGTATGTCTGATCGGATCATGGTAATGTGTGAAGGACATAAGTCCGGTATCCTGGATAAATCTGAAGTAACAGATGAGAAGATCATGTTGCTGGCAAGTACATATGAAGCCAATGGGGAGGATAAGAAATGAAATCAAAAAATATGTCAAAAATCCTGATGGATAATATTCTTTATATCTGTCTGTTACTGATGATCGTGATCATTGCGATAATTTCGCCGTCATTTATTTCCGTTCGTGTATTAAGTGATGTGTTGACACAGAGTGCCCCGAAAATGCTTCTTGCTGTGGGTATGCTGGTTGTAATCATTGCCGGTGGTATGGATATGACCGTAGGACGACTTGCAGGTCTTGGTGCCGTTGTATCCGGAACACTTGCGCAGCAGTCCACTTATTACATTAAATTCTGGCCGTCACTGCCGGAAATGCCATTGATCGTACCAATCGTTGCTTCCATTATCATTGGTATTATCTCCGGAGTGATCACAGGTCTTATCATTTCAAAATTAAAGGTACCGGCTTTCCTTGCTGGTCTTGGACTTCAGCTGATCATTTACGGTGGAAACCTGTTGTTCATGAAAAAAGCACCGAACAACTCACAGCCTCTTGCAGGATTTAAAGAATCCTTTACAAAATTTGGTACAGGTTCTGTTGCTGGAGTTAACTATCTGATTATTGTTGCCCTTGTAGTTATGATTGCTGTTTACATTATCCTGAACATGACAACATTAGGTAAAAACATCTATGCTACAGGTGGTAACCGTGAGGCTGCAAAAGTAGCAGGTATCAACGTATTCAAAATCGATATGTTTGTTTATATCTTATCCGGAGCCCTTGCAGCTCTTGCAGGATGTATGCTTGCAGCACGTACCGGAAGTGCCAATGCAACATATGCAGAAGGTTATGAAATGGATGCCATCGCAAGCTGTATCATCGGTGGTGCTTCCTTCACAGGTGGTATTGGTAATGTACCGGGAGCTTTCCTGGGAGTTATTATTTTCAGTGTTATCAGCTATGGTCTTACATTTGTAGGTTTAAGCTCCTACTGGCAGAACATTGCAAAAGGACTTATCATCATCGTAGCAGTTGCACTTGATATGAGAAAATACGGTTCAGACAAATAAAAAAATGTATCAGACTATCCGGGATTCTGCTAGCAGGATACCGGATAGTTGCGTTTGGAAAAAACGTAAAAGACGAAAACGTGATCTGGGTAATTGTCTAAAAGAATGAAAAGTGAGATAATGGACACATTCTAAGGAAATAAAGGAGACTGACTATGCCTGAAAAAAAGAAATCGGTGGCAGGAATACTTATGCTTCTGGTTTTATGCTGCGTGCTTGGAGGCTGTAAGGCAGGTATACCAGTTGCCGGAACAGATATAACCAGGGTGACTGTGATCCTGCCTCATTTCGATGATGGATACTGGATGCTGATTGAAGAAGGAATCGAACAATCCGGGGAGAAACTGAAGAAGAGCTGCGGGATGGATATCAAAATACTCAAGCCTCAGCTGAACTACAATATTCCTCAGATGGTGGAGCTTTTGAAGCAGCAGATTGCGGCTAAGGTAGATGTGCTGGTGGTACAGGGAAATGAGGATGAAGAATACATTGATACATTAAAAGAGGCGTGGAGTGAGGGAATTCAGATTATCTGTGTGGATACAGATATTAAAAGTTTTCCGGAGCATCTGTATATCGGAACAGATAATTATGAAGCAGGGAAAATGCTGGGAGAAGAACTGATAAACGTAACAGATGGAGAAGCCAATGTTGCGTTGATTTCCGGTGAACCGGGATTTTCCAATCTGGAGGAAAGACTGGAAGGACTTCAGGACGCGGTCAAGGATTATCCCAAAATCCATCTTGGGGATGTACAGTATGACGATTATGACGGGCTTACAGTTATGAAAATGTACTACCAGAATACAGAAGGCGCAGATACCATTGTCTTTTTGGAGGGAACGGGAGGAGTGACAATCAGTTCCCAGTTTAAACAGAGGGACGATCAGTACGAACATATTCTTGGATTTGATGCTTTTTACGGTGTAATAAGCGGGGCGATAGATGGAATTATCAAACAGGATACCAATATGATGGGAGAACAGGTAGTAGAAGAAATTGCAAATTTTATCCGGAATGGAGAATACAGCTCAGAAACGGTTTATACAGATACACAGTGGCTGACAGTGGAAAATTACCACAGCATTCTTTCCGATGCAGAACTGGAATATGCCCCAAAATGGAACAGCGGAGGAAGAACACAATGAAAAAGGCGCGTTTCCTTAACTCAGTTGGGAAAAAATATATTGTAGGTTATGTCATCGTAGTAGTTTTTTCAGTAATTCTTCTTATGGTCGCTGTTATATGTAACAACTATGTGTCAGGTCAGTATGACAATGCTATCGGTGAAATGATTTCCATAAACAATCTGGAAAATAGCGTAGAAGTCTTAAATGGCGACATAAACATGGCATACCTGTATCTGTCAGAAGAAGGAACCGAAAATTATGAGCAGTACAGGAAGAGTGCTGAACAGTATTTAAAAATAGTGAAGGAGCTTCAGGAGAAAAGCTTTGTCAGGGAGGTAACAGATGCATACTGTACAGTGGAAAGCTTTCTTGGAGAATCTGATTTTCTGACAGATGCCTTGCGGAGATATTTTGAAAGCGATAAGCAGACGGGATTTGAAAAACTGGAAAACAGCTACAATGAGCTTCAGGAGCTTTATTCTTACGTTATCCTTCGTTTTCAGAAAGCATATTCGGTAAAACTGAATAAATTAAGTCAGTTGGAAAACAGGCTGAATGCTCTTCAACGAAATATATTGCGGCTGCAGATCGGTATGATCGTGTGTACTCTTATATGCATTGGTCTGTATCTGACCAGGGTTATTATGGAGGTTTCAAGATCTATTGCAACCATGCAAAAGGGTGTGGAATCCATTCAGGATAATGTGCTAAGTGCAGAACCCATTCAGATTGAAAGCAATGATGAGTTTGAAGAATTTGCAGCTGCTTTTAACAAAATGACCGGCATTATCCAGAAACAGATGCGGGAAATTGAAGAAAACGCAGATATCAAAGAGCGCCTTGCAGAAATGCAAATCAAAAATCTGAAAATGTTCAGTGAATTGCAAAGAAGTCATCTGGATTTTCTGCAGTCCAGGGTAAATCCTCATTTTTTGTTTAATACTTTAAATATGATTTCTTCCCTTGCAAGGATCGAGAATGCAGATCAGTGTGCAGAACTTATGGAAACGACAGCAGCCTTTTTACGGTATAATCTGGATAATATCAGCAAAACCGTTCCATTGGAAAAAGAAGTGGAAAATTTGAAAGACTATGTGGCGATTCAGGAATGCCGTTATGGTGGTCGATACCAGTACACCTTTGAAATTGAGGAGCGGTGCCTGGATTATAAAATGCCCTGTATGATCCTTCAGCCAATGGTGGAAAATGCCATTCAGCATGGGATTGCTATGATGCTTGAGAACGGCCATGTATGGATCAGGATATATCCACAGGGGAACTGCGTATGTCTGGAGGTACAGGATAACGGTGTGGGAATGACTGAGGAACAGATCAGAAGTATCTATGAAGATTTTCATGAAAATAAATCCTCCGGCAATCATATCGGTATCCGGAATATTTACCGCAGATTAAGTCTGTATTATCATAATGACCTGAAATTTGAATTTTATAATATGGATCCGGGGTTGAAAATATTTATTTCTCTACCAGGAGGTGATGATGACAATGAAATATACAATGGTAATCGCTGATGATGAGCCGGTGGTTTTGAAAAGTACAGAGCTTTTTCTGAAAAAAGAATTTCCGAATATCGAAATTGTAGGAATGGCAGAAAACGGGATTAAACTGAAAGAAATGCTGGAAGCCTATAAACCGGATATGGCAATTGTGGATATCCGCATGCCGGGACTTTCGGGAATTGAGGTCATTGAACTGTTACAGCACAAAAAATGTTCCACTCATTTTATTATCAGTACAGCATACAGTGATTTTGGTTACATAAAAAAGGCGCTTGATCTGAAAACAGACGGTTATCTTGTAAAGCCTTCCAAACGGGAAGAAAAACTGGAAGTGATCGGGAAGCTTTGCAGGACTGTGGAAGAGGAGAAAAAGATAAATCTGCGCCAGGATGGAATTGAATCTGCCTTGGGAGTGGTGAATTCCGTACTTGGCAGTGAGATTCTTATGTCGGTATTTTCTGATAACTGCGACAATAAGGAATTTGATGCATACTGCAATATCAACAATATCCAATTTTTCGGCGGCTGTATTGCTACATTTCTTCCCCAGACCAAAACAGACCTCAGCAAAAAGGAATTAAATGATGAACTTGAGAAATGCCTGACTGGTTTCTGTGATTTTCTTGCAACCATTACCTCAAAGGGAATTGTGGTGATGTTTTTTGTCCAGGAGGAAGTGGAAAAGGAAAAAAGAAGGGAATGGAGCAATGATCTTGCATCCCTTGTGGCAGAGT
Source organism: Blautia sp. DFI.3.45 (assembly GCF_020593505.1). Taxonomy (NCBI): domain Bacteria; kingdom Bacillati; phylum Bacillota; class Clostridia; order Lachnospirales; family Lachnospiraceae; genus Blautia; species Blautia sp. DFI.3.45. The sequence continues at coordinate 1,821 of NZ_JAJDMI010000049.1, read as the reverse complement.
GCCTGAAGGAAAGGACAAAAGTAGAGTACCTTTATGGAACTGGAAATGTGTATGACTCTTTTGAAAAAATGTCAGATTCCTACAGGGACAGTGTTCAAATGCTGCAGATCAACCGCAGGGAAGAAGGAAGCATTCCTAAAGAGAGTTCAGATAAAATACAGGATTATGTGGATGAGACCAAACGTTATATTGACATCTGGTTTCGGAAGGATATTTCCCTTATGGACTGTGCCCAGAATGTGGGAATCAGCTCCTACTATTTAAGCCATATTTTCCGGGAAAGAACGGGAACGACTTTTGTGGAATATCTGTCAGGGGTGCGTATGCAGGAGGCAAAAAGGCTTTGTATCCAGACGGATCTGACACTAAATGAAATATCCGAGAAATGCGGATATGTAAATTTGACCTATTTTTGCAAGGTATTTAAAAGGATTACAGGAATGACAATCAGTGAATATCGGAAAAGTCAGGAAGAGTAGAAATAGTATGAACGTGAAAACTTGTGTAAAAGCATATTTTTACATAGATTGCCAATATACTTTAGAGCAGAAAGGATGAAAAACTATGTCACAGGCAAGCGATACAATGAGAAGAGAATGGAAGATCAATGATGCAAAAAGAGATGCAGGGCTGACAACACCGGATGATATCCAGCGTTTTGATGATATTCAGTATGGCCCGGATCCGGTGGAAAACAAACTGGATGTATACCGTCCAAAGAATGCACAGGGAAAAATCCCGGTTATCGTGAGTGTACATGGCGGTGGATGGGTATACGGTGATAAAGAGCTGTATCAGTTTTATGGGATGACTCTTGCACAGCGTGGTTTTGCAGTTGTGAATTTCACCTACCGTTTAGCACCGGAAGTAAAATTCCCGGCACCTCTTGAGGATACCAATAATGTGATCAACTGGATGTATGAGAACCAGGAAGAATATGGCCTTGATATGAACCACGTATTTATGGTAGGCGATTCTGCAGGCGGACATCTCTGTGGCCTTTACAGCGCCATCTGCACGAACCCGGAGTATGCTGTCAATTATACGTTCAAAGTGCCAGATGGATTTGTTCCCCAGGCAGTAGCCCTGAACTGTGGCGCTTACAATCCCTTCAGTAAGGAAGGTGTTCTTGGAGACGAGCAGGATCAGGAGCTTATGGAGGATTTCCTTCCGGAAAAAGGTTCTGCAAAGGAACGTGCCCTTGTCAATGTAACGGATCATGTAACAGAAAATTTTCCACCGGTTTATCTGATGACCTGTGTAGGAGATTTCTGCCGTCCACAGGCACCCCTTCTGGAGGCTGCATTAAAGAAAAATGGGGTTTACTATGAGTTCAAGACTTATGGAACAGAGGAAAATCCACTGTATCATGTATTCCATGTGACCATTCAGGAGCCGGAAGGACAGAAATGCAATGATGAGGAATGTGATTTCTTCAGAAGAATGATGAAAAATAACTGATAAACAGATATAAAGATGTGAAAAAATACGCTCCCAAAAAGGATCTGAGATTTATGACAAGATCCTTTTGGGAGTGTTTTGCAGTGTGGGGAGATGAAATAAAATAGTTCTTGCGAAATAAAATAATTCATGCGTTCTTTTTATGCAGGTCTTCTTTGATCTGGGTGGTGGATGTTACATATCGGGGGCAGACCGTGCATCCAGCTAAGGGTATATAGTCCGGTGGGTGAAAGTCCCATCAAATAAGCTTCTAACCACAGCATTTGAAGCGAGTCTTGAGTTTGTCGCGACCACATTGGGGTACAACCCCAATGTGGTCAACTTAAGCCCAGAATGCTGAAAATTCAACGATTCTGGGCT
>NZ_JAJDMI010000048.1:0-27681 GCF_020593505.1 Blautia sp. DFI.3.45 | reverse complement strand
ATAGGTAACAAAAAATGCCGTATTTATGCGGCTTGTGGCGTTTCGCAAACGCCTATTAAATGCATTAATTAAGAGGATTGTTAAACAGTGGCAAACGATGTTTCACGTGAAAACGAAAAGGATGGGATGATTATGAAAAATTACTCAGAAGATGTAAACAGACAGTATCATATTCAAGTGGCAAAAGATGAAGTGGGCCGTTATGTGATCCTTCCGGGAGATCCGAAAAGATGTGTAAAGATTGCACAGTATTTTGATAATTCTGTGCTGATCGCAGATAACAGGGAATATATCACTTATACAGGAACACTGGATGGAGTGAAGGTCAGTGTAACGTCAACCGGTATTGGTGGCCCATCAGCGTCCATTGCAATGGAAGAGCTGTATCGCTGCGGAGCGGATACTTTTGTCAGAATCGGAACCTGTGGTGGAATGCAGACGGAAATAAAAAGTGGAGACATTGTAATTGCGACAGCAGCAGTACGTATGGAAGGAACAAGCAGAGAATATGCGCCAATTGAATATCCGGCAGTGGCAAATCTGGATGTGACCAATGCTCTTGTTGAAGCTGCGAAGGAGAAGGGATTTGTATATCATACAGGTGTGGTACAGTCTAAAGATTCTTTCTATGGACAGCATGAGCCGGAAGCAATGCCGGCAGGTTATGAGTTGATCAATAAATGGGAAGCCTGGAAACGAATGGGATGTCTTGCTTCTGAAATGGAATCCGCGGCACTTTTCATCGTAGCCGGTAAACTCAGGGCGAGGATGGGTTCCTGTCTGTTGGTATTGGCAAATCAGGAGAGAGAGAAGCTGGGTCTTGAGAATCCAGTTGTACATGACACAGACATGGCAATCCGGGTAGCTGTAGAGGCAATACGCAGAATGATTAAAGAAGATCAGGGACAAGTTCTGTAAGGACGGAGGCGACAGAGAATGCAGAATCTGGAAAAGTCAATGATCAGCAAACTGATTGAGACTGCAATGGAACAGCTTAAATTTTCTTATACACCCTATTCAAATTTTAAGGTTGGTGCATCATTACTTACAAAAAACGGACAGATTTATACAGGGTGTAACATTGAAAATGCAGCATATACACCTACGAACTGTGCGGAACGAACCGCGATTTTTAAAGCGGTGAGCGAAGGCGTCAGGGAGTTTGACACAATTTGTATTGTGGGTGGAAAAGATGGAATCCTGACAGAGTATACAGCTCCCTGTGGTGTCTGCCGTCAGGTAATGATGGAGTTCTGTGATCCGGAGACATTTCGGATTATTCTGGCAATAGATAAAGAGCATTATGATATCTACACACTGAAGGATTTGCTACCGCTGGGATTTGGACTACGAAATCTGATAAATTCCCGAGAAATATAAGGTAAACGCCCATCATTGCAAGTGATTTTTAATTGCGAAAAGTAAAAAAAGTGAATGACGAATAAAAGGGAACAGGAAAAGGTCAGCGATTAATAAAATATAAGAGAAGGAGTAAACATAAATGAAAAATTACGACAGAATTTTTGTAATTGTACTTGATTCTCTGGGAATCGGGGCAATGCCGGATTCAGCAAAATTTGGTGATATCGGAGTGGATACTTTTGGACATATTCTTGAGAAAATGGGTTCTCTGGAGATTCCAAATCTTAGAAAACTGGGAATGCTGAATCTTCATCCGGCAGGAAAAATGGCGGGTGTTGAGAATCCCAAGGGGCGATATACGCATCTGGGTGAAGCTAGCAATGGAAAAGATACCATGACCGGACACTGGGAGATGATGGGAATCAAAACAGAAAAACCATTTAAAACCTTTACAGAAACAGGATTCCCGCCGGAACTGATCGCAGAACTGGAGAAAAGATGCGGAAAAAGAGTGATAGGAAACAAGAGCGCAAGCGGAACGGAGATTATTGAGGAACTGGGCGAAGAGGAGATTCAGACGGGTGCAATGATTGTTTATACTTCAGCAGATTCTGTCCTTCAGATCTGCGGAAATGAAGAAACTTTTGATCTTCAGAATCTGTACCGCTGCTGTGAAATTGCAAGAGAAATTACCATGAAGGATGAATGGAGAGTTGGCAGAGTTATTGCAAGACCGTACATTGGTAAGAAAAAAGGTGAATTTAAACGTACCAGTAACCGTCATGATTATGCATTGAAACCCACCGGACTTACCACGTTAAACGTGTTGAAAGATCATGGATTTGATGTGATCGGTGTTGGAAAGATTCATGATATTTTTTGCGGAGAAGGCATTACAGAAACTCATCATTCAGACAGCTCTGTACATGGAATGGAGCAGACAATTGAAATCTGCAAGAGAGATTTCAGAGGGTTATGTTTTGTTAATCTTGTAGATTTTGATGCATTATGGGGACACAGAAGAAATGTGGAAGGTTACGGAAAAGAGATTGAGAAATTTGACAAAAATCTGGGTGTGTTGTTAGAAGAAATGAGAGAGAATGATCTGCTTATTCTCACTGCAGATCATGGAAATGATCCGACTTATACAGGAACTGACCATACAAGAGAATATGTACCATTCATTGCTTACTCAAAGAGAATGAAAAATGGCGGTGCGATAAAAGACGAAGATACTTTTGCTGTGATCGGTGCTTCTGTGGCGGAGAATTTTGGAGTGCCAATGCCTGAGGGAACAATTGGACATTCTGTTTTAAAAGAGTTAATGTAATAACGATTGTAAAAAAAGACAGGAATATTGAAAACAGGCGTTTTCAATCTCCTGTCTTTTGTGCTAAAATAGGAAAAGAATTTATCTGACTAAATCGTTAAAGAGAGACAAGTGATAAATTGTAAAAAGATAAAATGATACAGAAAGGAAACAGTTTTTATGGAAACAGGAACAATTTTTAAATTTCATAATGACCTGGATACAGACCAGATCATAGCATCACAGTATCTGTTACTTCCTAATCTGGATGAGATGAAAGGTCATGCATTTGAATCTCTGGATCCGGATTTTTCAAAGAAAGTAAAACCGGGAGATTTCGTGGTAGGTGGAGAAAACTTTGGATGTGGTTCTTCCAGAGAGCAAGCGCCTGGTGTTCTGAAAGCGTTGGGAGTACAGGCAGTTGTAGCAAAATCTTTTGCTCGAATCTTTTACAGAAACTCTATTAATATTGGTTTGCCGGTAATTGTCTGCAAAGATCTTCCGGACGAAGTAAATACCGGAGATAAGATGGTTCTTCATATGTCAGAGGGAACAGTTGAAGCTAACGGAAAAACATATTCCTGTACAAAGCTTCCGGAATATATGCAGAATATTTTGAATCAGGGTGGTCTGATCGCATCTCTGAACAAGGAGGAGAAGTAAAATGGGAATGACAATTGCAGAAAAGATTATTGCTGCGGCAGCAGGTGTTGACAGCGTAAAACCGGGAGATATCCATACAGTTAAACTCGATCGTCTCATGAGTAATGATGGAACCACACATCTTACGGTTGATATGTATAACAATAAATTGAAAAATCCGCACATTGCAGATACAAGCAAGCTGGTGTTTATCGTGGATCATAATGTACCATCTGACAGCCCGAAAACAGCAGCATCTCAGAAGAAGATGCGAGATTTTGCAAAAGAACATAACATTGATTTCTGGGAAGGAAAAGGTGTCTGCCATCAGGTTATGATCGAGAATTATGTCCGTCCGGGTGAACTGATCTTTGGTGCAGACAGCCATACCTGTTCATACGGTGCATTAGGTGCATTTGGAACAGGCGTAGGATGTACAGATTTCCTTTATGGTATGGTAACAGGTACTTCATGGGTACTGGTTCCTGAGAGCGTAAAATTTAATCTGACAGGTAAACTTCCGGAAGGAGTTTACGCAAGAGATCTGATTCTTACAATCATTGGGGAAATCGGAGCAAATGGATGTAACTATCAGGCAATGGAATTTACAGGCGAGGGTGCGAAAACACTCAGTATCAGTGATCGTATGGCGCTTTGCAACATGGCAGTAGAAGCCGGTGCAAAGACAGGTATCTTTGAAGCAGATGAGAAAGCTATTGAATATCTGAAAGAACATGGACGTGAGCCAAAGGCTGTATATCACAGTGATCCGGATGCTGTTTATGCGAGAGAATATACATTTGATTTATCAAAAGTCCGTCCTGTAGTTGCGAAACCTGATTTTGTAGACAATGTTGTGCCTGCAGAAGAAGCCCGCGGAATTGAAATCAATGAAGCATTTCTGGGATCCTGTAACAACGGACGTATTGAAGATCTGCGTGTCGGTGCAGAAATCATCAAGGGCAAGAAGGTTGCTGAGGGCGTCAGATTTCTCGTTGTGCCTGCAAGCCAGACTATTTACCGCCAGGCATTAAAAGAGGGGCTTATTGACACGTTTATGGAGGCTGGAGCCATTGTTATGAATCCGAACTGCAGTGTATGTTGGGGAAGCTGTCAGGGTGTGATCGGTGAGAACGAAGTTCTGATCAGTACAGGAACACGTAATTTCAAAGGTCGTGCAGGACACCCAAGCTCCAAAGTATATCTGGGATCAGCAGCTACTGTTACAGCATCTGCCATTACAGGAAAGATTGCGCTGGCAAGTGAGGTGTGATGCTAATTATAAATGTTTCACGTGAAACATTTAACCGAATCAAGTAAATTTCCTGCGAAGGTCGCGAAAAGCAATAGACAGCAGGGGGAGATTTGTTTGTATCAGGAGGAGAGCAAGCTCATCCTGATAAACTGCGGAGTAGTTATTCGGTATGGTATAGAGTCGCGTAGCAAAGCGGATATTCACAATTCGTTTGAATGAATTTTAACTTGTGACTGTGAAAGTACTGAACAGTTACAAGTGAAGATAGAAGATAAGAGGTAAGATTATGGAAAAATTCACAGGAAAAGTGTGGGTTCTGGATGATGACATTGATACAGATATTATTATTCCAACAGAATATCTCGCACTGAAAACAATCGACGATATGAAACAGTACGGATTCAGTCCTCTGCGTCCGGAACTGGCAGGACAGATTCAGAAAGGCGATATTATTGTTGCAGGAAAGAACTTTGGATGTGGTTCTTCCAGAGAACAGGCACCGGAAATTATCAAAGCACTGGGAATTCAGTGTGTAATTGCCAAATCTTTTGCGAGAATTTTCTTCAGAAATTCTATTAATAATGGTCTGTTACTGATCGAGCAGCCAGATCTTCATGATGATATCAAAGAAGGTGATGAAGTCACTGTGGTAATGAATGAACATGTAGATTACAATGGAAAACAGTACCCGATTGCTTCTCTTCCGGAAAATCTGATGAGCATTATTCAGGCTGGCGGACTTGTAAAAGCCATGCGCAAACTGAATGGGCTGGATTGATTTGGAAAGGAGAGGAAAATGGGCGAGACAGTTATTGAGAAAATTATAAGAAACAATGTTGGAAAAACAGTAAAGCCTGGAGACATTGTAACGGTCAATGTAGACAGGGTTATGATTCATGATATATTTATTCCATTTGTAGCAGAAAAGTTTGAAGAAATGGGCTTTACGAAGCTCTGGGATCCAGATAAAGCAGTACTCATATATGACCATCTGGTTCCTGCAAGTCAGTTAGATGATACCAGACATTTCCATGCGGGAGATGCTTTTGCCAGGAAATATGGCATGAAAAATGTTCACAGAAGTGATGGAATCTGCCACCAGTTAATGACAGAGGCAGGTTATGTAAAACCGGGAAATATTGTATTTGGTACAGACAGCCATACCACTACCTACGGATGTGTAGGCGCTTTCTCTTCCGGTATCGGATATACAGAGATGGCAAGTATTCTGGGAACAGGAACTATGTGGATCAAAGTTCCTGAGACAATTAAGGTTGTGATCGAGGGAGAACTTCCGGAAAATGTTATGTCCAAAGATATCATCCTGCGTCTGATTGGTGATCTGGGAGCTGATGGAGCTACATACAGAGCACTTGAATTTACCGGCAGTACAGTAAAGAATATGACAGTAGCAAGCCGTATGACTATGGCAAATATGGCGATTGAGGCAGGGGCAAAATGTGCGCTGTTTACACCGGATGAAAAAACTGCAGAATATTGTGACATAGAGTTGAATGAGTTCCAGAAGAGCCTTACAGGAGATGAAGATGCAACCTATATGAAAACAATCACTTATCGCGCAGAGGATTTTGTACCGGTTATGGCATGTCCGTCTCAGGTAGATAAGATTAAAAATGTAAGTGAACTTGAAGGAACAGAAATAGATCAGGTATTTATCGGTTCCTGTACAAATGGCCGTCTGGAGGATCTCAGAGCTGCAGCGGAGGTGTTAAAGGGCAAAAAGGTAGCAGATTACGTTAAATTGATTGTAACTCCTGCAAGCCGTAAAATATACTGTCAGGCAATTGCAGAGGGAATTATGGATACTCTGGCAGAAGCAGGTGCAATGATCACACATCCCGGATGTGGATTGTGCTGTGGACGTGCAGGAGGTATCCTTACCGACGGTGAACGTGTAGTAGCTACAAATAACAGAAATTTCCTTGGTCGAATGGGAACATCTAAGGTAGAGATTTACCTTGCATCACCAAAAACAGCAGCAACGTGTGCAATTGCTGGTAAAATTGTAAATCCAGAGAAATAAAACGTACAATAAAATCAATGCGATATAAATTGTACAGATGAGCAACGAAACTACAGAATAACAAAAGAATAAAATTAACGGATAAGTCCACTGCATTATTTATAAAAGGAGTAAGCAGTGGACTTATTTTTTGTCAGAGAACGACACTATGATATGTTTCATATCACATAATAAATTATCTGACGGGATAATGGGATAATAAGGAAAGAAAAGGCGTGGAAAAGCCTGTAAATTTGATTGCATAGAAAAAGTTTCTCAGACAGAATTGTCCAGTGTGAGTCTGATCTCCGACGAAAACATGTGCTTTTTGAACTTAAAATTGAACAAACAGAATCTGCGAAATGACGAGAAATCCGCATAAATAAAAGGAATTTCAAAAACATCAAAACTTAAATTGAACATATATTGAACTGAAATAAGAAAAGTTAAATTCTGGTTCAATGCATAGTTCAAAATATAAATTAAACTAATTGAACCAGCGTAATAAAAGCAATTAACATGTTCAATATGGTTCAATTAATAATGAACTGCAAAATAAACTAAAAGTTGAACATTGCTGATGAAATTGAAAATAATAAAATTTACCGTTGAATTATTAGTTCAATTATAGTATAATAGCAAAGAAAAAACTTGAAAAAGCTGATAAAATGCGGGATTTAAAAATGAACAGAACATATATTCGCGTATGATGCTGAAAGAAATACATTTGAACTTAATTAATGTTTGTATGTCTGAATGTATTTTGATTCCCGTATAAACAATATAATATATCTGTTCTTTCTATAACATATATGCGAAAGAATTAAGAAATATAACAATAACCATTGATTATAACAATGTAATTTGTTTTTACAGAGAACGGAGATAGTATTTATGAATAATATATTTGCTGAACGATTAAAAAAAGCAATGGAACAGAAGAATATGAAGCAGATCGACCTTGTAAAAAAGGCGGCAGAGAAGGGCGTGAAACTTGGAAAGAGTCATGTGAGCCAGTATCTGAGTGGAAAAACAACTCCCAGATCAGAAATTCTTAATTTTCTGGCGACAACATTAGGAGTAGAAACTGAATGGCTGAAAGGAACCGATGTATCTGTAGACACTTTAAAGAAAGAGACAAATGAGGCAGGAATTCAAATGGAAAATATGAAATTTGATTACAATTATAATAATATGAAAGAAAATACCAGGGAGACAGTTGAGGAAGTACAGGTTCGTGAATTTAAAAAATCATCTAAATTAAATAACGTATTATATGATGTAAGAGGACCGGTTGTAGAAGAAGCTGCACGTATGGAAAACGCAGGAACTCAGGTTTTGAAACTGAATATCGGAAATCCGGCACCATTTGGATTCAGAACACCGGACGAAGTGATTTATGATATGAGACAGCAGCTGACAGAGTGTGAGGGATATTCTCCTGCAAAAGGTTTGTTTTCTGCCAGAAAAGCAATCATGCAGTATGCACAGTTGAAAAAGCTCCCTAATGTATCAATTGAGGATATTTATACAGGAAACGGTGTCAGTGAACTGATTAATCTCTGTATGTCAGCTCTGTTGGATAATGGAGATGAGATTTTGATTCCATCTCCGGATTATCCGTTGTGGACTGCATGTGCAACTTTAGCTGGTGGAAAAGCAGTACATTATATTTGTGATGAGCAGGCAGAATGGTATCCAGATATGGATGATATCAGAAAGAAAATTACCAGCAGAACAAAAGCAATCGTTATTATAAATCCGAATAATCCGACTGGTGCGTTGTATCCGAGAGAGGTATTACAACAGATAGTAGATATTGCCAGAGAACATCATCTGATTATTTTCTCTGATGAAATCTATGACCGTCTTGTAATGGACGGAGCAGAACATATTTCCATTGCTTCAATGGCTCCGGATTTATTCTGTGTAACATTCAGCGGTTTATCCAAATCACATATGATCGCGGGCTTTAGAATCGGATGGATGATTCTCAGTGGCAATAAGGCAGTTGCAAAAGATTATATAGAAGGAATCAAGATGCTTTCTAATATGAGACTTTGTTCTAATGTACCGGCGCAGTCAATTGTTCAGACTGCATTGGGCGGACATCAGAGTGTGGAGAGTTATATTGTTCCTGGTGGACGTATTTATGAGCAGAGAGAATTTATTTATAATGCGCTGACAGATATTCCGGGAATTACTGCTGTGAAACCGAAAGCTGCATTTTATATGTTCCCTAAGATTGATACAAAGAAATTTAATATCGTAAATGATGAGAAATTTGCATTAGATTTATTAAAAGAGAAGAAGATTCTGCTTGTACATGGCGGTGGATTTAACTGGCATCAGCCGGATCACTTCAGAGTGGTTTATTTACCAAGAATAGAAGTATTAAAAGAAGCAGCCGGCAAAATCAGAGATTTTCTGGAATATTACCAGCAGGAAATATAATCTGTCAGTGAGAAATGGGTACTATGTTTCACGTGAAACATAGTACCCATTTCCTGATATTATAAAAACTTTTGGTCAAACGGATAAAATCATCCATTTTGCTACGCAGCTCTACACCGAATAATTGTGCTGCAGTAGATTTGCTTGACTCGGGTCAAGCGGATAAAATCATCCGCTTCGTTACGCAGCTCTACATCGAATAACTGCTTCGCAGTTTATCAGAAGGAGCTTGCACTCCTCCTGATACAAGCAAGTCCCCACCCACTGCTTATTGCTTTTCGCAACCTCCGCAGGGGACTTACTTGATTCGGTTAAATTGTGGAATTACTACAGGAATACAATATGTTTGTTTCACGTGAAACATAATGTGCCGACAAGATTGGCCAAGAATCGTTACTGTTCACTGGTAATATCCCGCGAGGTGTTTTTTGTGAGCGAAGGTCACAGAAAACCCGAGACATACTGCGCGAATTTATGCGATTAGCATAAATTAAGTTTGCGAAGCAAACGATACTCCTTGGGCATTGCACAAGGAGGTTCATATTTCCTGCATCGCGAAGCGTGTTGCTGAGAACGGAGTGAACAGTAACCAAGAATCAAATAGTGACAAAATTTTATAAAAAATTAAGTGGTGAATAACTATCAGATGTGATAAACTATGTTTAATGCGTTATTTGCGAAATAGTTATTATTCTGATAACAGTAAATGAGGTTAGGTTTAAAAGTATTTTGCCCCTGATATCATCAAATGATGCTGTGATATAAATTTCTGGAGGTATGACGAAAAATGGAAAATGAGGAAAAAAACCAGACAGAACAGTCAGACAAAAGCAGGTCTGTGTGGAGGGAGTTGTGGGACTATGCAAAGATTATCATTGCAGTCTTTGTTATAGCGTTTCTGTTGGGACACTTTGTATATATTAATGCACGAGTGCCGTCAGGTTCTATGGAAGAAACAATTATGACAGGTGACAGAGTATTTGGAAATCGTCTGGCATATATAAAAGATGATCCGGAGAGATTTGATATTGTAATATTTAAATATCCGGATGATCCATCTCAGCTTTTTGTAAAACGAGTAATTGGTCTTCCGGGAGAAACAGTAAACATTGTAGATGGAAAAGTGTATATCAATGATTCCGAAGAACCGCTGGATGACAGCTTTTGTCCGGAAACACCGGAAGGAAGCTTTGGACCGTATACAGTTCCGGAGGGATGTTATTTCATGTTAGGAGATAACAGAAACCACAGTATGGATTCCAGATACTGGCAAAATCCGTTTGTAGAGGAAGATGCAATAGAGGCAGAAGTAGCAGTTCGTTACTGGCCGTTAAATAAGATAGGAACTGTAAAATAATCGTGACGGTTCCATATTTTCAAAAGTCAAGCGGATAAAATCATCCGCTTCGCTACGCAGCTCTACACCGAATAACTGCTTCGCAGTTTATCAGAAGGAGCTTGCACTCCTCCTGATACAAGCAAGTCCCCATCCACTACTTATTGCTTTTCGCAACCTCCGCAGGGGACTTACTTGATTTGGTTAAACTGCCGGGTAGTTACAGGCAGTTTGGAAATTTTATAAAAGACTGTTAAAATCAGGAAAATCACATATTAGTGTCCTGATTTTGACAGTCTTTTGTTGTCTGTGGATTTTTCAAATGTTATACTGTAAGACAGGAGGAAAATGAAGAAAATGGAATGCTGGATAGTTACAACAATTCCGTAAAATGTAAAAAGAGAAAGGAAGACGAATATGAAAAAATGGAAAAAGTTTATAGCAATGGGACTGGCGGTATCTATGATAGTTCCGTCTTGTATACCGCAGACATTGTGGGCTTCAGAGTTTTCGGCAGGAAGTGTTGAATCAGCAGCAGATGTTTTTGAAGATGGTGCCGGATATGAGACAGGAAGTGAGTCAGGAAATAAAATATCTGATGAGAATAACAGTGGAGATGAGTTTGGAACAGGAGAGTTAAAAGATCAGGAACCGGAACAGTCGGAGACAGAAGATTCAGTAAATGCCGGACAGAGTGCGGAAGGTTATAACATTCTGCTTTACAGTGATGGTAAACTGGAAAAAACATATGTGATACCCTATGCAGATGCGGATACTGCTAAAGTACCGGAAGCACTGAAGGGAAAGACAGGTTACATTTTTAAAGAGTGGAATACGAAAGAAGATGGAACCGGTGAAACTTATAAACCGGGAGATTCTATTAAGAAACTTCTTGAAACAGCAGATATGGCAAAGCAGGCTCAGGAAACCAGTGAGAGGACAGAAGCCGGAGAAGAAATAAAACCAGAAAAAGATGTGATGCAGGAAGAAAATGATGTGGCACAGACGGACAGAGCATCATGGGAAGAAAAAACTGATAAGGCAGAAATGCAGATATCAGACACAGAAAATGATGGAACAAGTCCGGATATATCTACAGATAAGGCTATTGCAGCAGGAGATACAACAGCAATAACCCTGTATGCAATCTGGGAGAAAGCATCCGAATATAAAATCACATATAAACTTAATAAAGGAAAAAATAATACTGCTAATCCCAAAACTTATACTTCAGAAGATGAGATTAAATTTAAAAAGCCGACGCGTTCCGGATATCATTTTGTGGGATGGTATACAGACAGTAAGTATAAAAATCAGATAAGCGTGATTGAAAAGGGTTCAGAAGGTTCCCTTACTTTATATGCAAAATGGACAAAGGAAATCAGTCCTTCAGCGAAAGCTGCATCACTGGATTATGTAAAAGGAACAAAGGCGAATACCATCACTGTATCCGCAACTGTTTCAAATTATGTGAAAAGTTCGGATGGTTATTACTATCTGGTGTATGTAGATTCTAATTCCGGTAAAGTGAAAAAAACGGTGGGTAAAGTAAAGAAGCCGGAGAAGGCAAAAGGGAAGATCACATTTAAGCTGAACATTTCCGGACATCCGGAATATGCACAGGGAAAATTTGCTATAGGGATAAAAAAATCTAAATCTGCGTATAGTGTGATCAGTCCGAAAAGCTATGTCAGCAATCCGGAGAAACTCAGTACAAATACAGCAGCATATTTTGTTCCGGGGACAAAAAAAGGAATTCAGGCTACAGATATCAACGAGCTGACAGATACAAAATCCAAAACAGTATTTTTTAATTTATATATTTCAGACCTGATGCGAAAAGACAGTGGTGTGGAAACATATAAATATAATGGGAAAACATATCATTTTAATGGTCTGTACGGATATGTATATCTTGTTCAGCAATGTAATGCAAAGGGAATCCAGGTGACTGCACAGATCAGTATTGACAGGAATGCCAGTACGCAGAGCTTTATTACGGGAAACAGTCCTTATGCAGAAACAGCTTATTATGGATGGAACACAGATAACAGCACAACTAGACAGACTATGGAAGCAATGTTTGCATATCTGGGAGAGAAGTTTGGAAAAAATAACTGTTATATAAGTAACTGGATCCTGGGAAATGAAGTAAACAGTGCAAGCGGATATTATTATGTAGGGAATGTCAGTTTTTCAAAATTTATCTCCATGTACAGTGAAGCTTTTCGCTGCCTTTACAATGCAGTGAAAAGCAGCCGGGGAAGTTCCAAAGTATTTATCTGTCTGGATAATTGCTGGAATCAGAAAAATGCCTTTACTATCTGCTATAGTGCAAGATCAACTCTGGAAAGCTTTGCGGCGAAGATTTCTAATATGCAGAAAGATGTGAACTGGAATCTGGCATATCATGCATATAATCAGCCGCTTTCAGATTCACAGTTCTGGTCAGGTGCAAATGCATCCATGTTTACCAGTGATGCGAACACCACCACGTTTATCACTATGCGTAATATCCAGACACTTACAGATTATGTGAAAAACAGATTTGGTTCCAATACAAGGATCATTCTTTCGGAACAGGGATTTTCTTCCACTTATGGAGGACAGGCAAATCAGGCGGCAGCAATTGCACTGGCCTATTATAAGGCTGCCTGCAATCCAATGATTGATGCATTTATTATAAGAAGCTATAAAGATGAAGCCCATGAGGTGGCTCAGGGATTGGCAATGGGATTGAAGGATGCCAATGGGAAAAAGAAAACAGCGTATAATGTCTTTAAAAATATGGATAGTTCCAATTCCCTGAAATATACAGAAAAGGTACTAAAAAGTCAGGTTGGAAACTGGAAATCACTGGTTCCGGGATATAGTACCGGAAAAATTTCCTCCATGTATCGAAAGTGATGTAACTGACAGACAGGACTGATTTTAAAAATTGCTGTCATATTGGAAATGTATAAAATTGTCACAAATTAAACACATTTTTCCCACACAAAGAACACAAATCATTCCTATACTTAGAAGCATCAAAAGGAAACAGAGATAAATAAATGACATAGATAAATGACATAGATTCATGGAGGGACTTTATTATGATGAACAAAGATAACAGAAATGATAAAATCAGAAAGATTGCAAAGAAAGGTCTTACATTCAGCTTATGTGCAGTACTTGCAGGAGGACTGGCAGCAGGAAGCTTTGAGGGAGTAAATAAACTTGCAGGATGGAGCGGAGCCACAACGGTAGAAGCTGCTTCAAATAAGGACGAGACAACCCTGACATATGCAAAATCCGAGAAGAAGGATGCAGATGCCAGTGATTCCAAATCAGATACCGGCAAAGATACAGGCAGCACAGCAAAAGGAAGCCTTGATGTGTCTGAAATCGTATCAGAAGCACTTCCATCTATTGTATCTATTACAACCAAGTCAGTTCAGGAGGTACAGAATTACTTCGGAATGTATGGAATGTATGGATATGCGCCACAGCAGCAGGAACAGGAAGTAGAGGGCAGTGGTTCCGGTATTATTGTTGGTAAGAATGATGATGAACTTCTGATTGCTACAAATTATCATGTAGTAGAAGGTGCGGATACATTGTCAGTTGCATTTACAGATGGAAATGCAGTGGAGGCATCCGTAAAGGGATTTGATGAAGAGAGAGATCTTGCAGTTGTATCTGTATCTCTGGATGATGTTGAAGATGATACAATGGACGCCGTTTCAATTGCGAATATTGGCAGTTCTGATGATCTGAAGGTGGGCGAGCAGGTAGTTGCAATCGGTAATGCTCTTGGATATGGACAGTCTGTTACAACCGGTATTGTAAGTGCCAAGAACCGCAGAATGGATTCTGACAATAACACAGTAACAGATGGAAGTGATGACAGCAGTGACGGTGTAAACCTGATCCAGACAGATGCGGCTATCAACCCTGGTAACAGTGGCGGTGCTCTTCTGAATATGGAAGGCGAGGTTGTTGGTATCAACTCTGCAAAACTTGCTTCTACTGAAGTAGAAGGTATGGGTTATGCAATTGCAATCTCAGACGTGACTGACATTCTTCAGAATCTGATGAATGAGACATCAAGAGATAAACTGGATGATTCTGAACATGGTGTACTTGGAATCAAAGGTTCTTCTGTAAGTTCTGAGGCAGTTCAGATGTATGGCATTCCGGCAGGAGTTTTTGTAAAAAAAGTAACAGAAGGTGGAGCTGCTGATAAAGCAGGTCTGAAAGCAAACAGCGTTATTACTGAATTTAATGGAAAAACTGTTTCAAGTAGTGATCAGCTGATCGAATATCTTTCCTATTATGAACCAGATGAAGAGGTAGAACTGACTGTGCAGGTTCCTCATGGAACAAGTTATAAAGAAGAGACTGTTAAAGTAACTTTGGATGAGAATACAGATGCTGATGACAGTGATGATAACGATAAAGACAGTAAGAAATCTAAAAAGGATTCTAAGAAATCCTCAAAAGATGCTGATGAAGATGTAGACGAAGATACAGACAGTGAGGATAGTATGGACTCCGATGATACAGAGGAAAGTGAGAATCCATTTATCCAGTACTTTGAGAATCAGGGATTTTTCAGATAATACCGGCAGAAAATAAAATTATATGATATCCGGATATAAAATCTGTGATAGTGTGTAGTGATGCGGATGATTTCATCTGCCTGATATCAGCACTTTCATATGTGAGAGAATTACATGTGAAAGTGCTTTATTATGCTATGGGAAACCATTCCATAATATTCTTATAGCATAATAAAGCCCTCCGGGCAAGAATCACACTGCGGCGGGTTGATTATATTATAGTGGTATGTGAACAGTAACAAAGATTCTAAGGTGCTTTTGTGAAAGAGCACTTGAGAACAGCTATATGGCGTGATATAATAATATCATTGCGAAAACGCAGGTTTAACAGTGCAGATGGGGATAAAGAGGAGAAAAATATGACAGTAAAAGAATGTTATGAACAGATGGGTGCAGATTATGAAGGTGTACTTGGAAGACTGAGAAGTGAGGTTCTTATTAAGAAATTTGCAAAGAAATTTCTGGATGATGGAAGTTTCCGGAGTCTGAAGGATAATCTGGCACAAAAAAATGGGGAAGAAGCTTTTCGTGCAGCTCATACCTTAAAAGGTGTATGCCAGAACCTTGGATTTGATAATCTGTATAAGGCAAGCTTTGATATTACAGAGAAGCTCAGAGGAAGAGATACTGAAGGCTGTGAAGAACTTCTGGCAAAAGTGGAAGAGCAGTACAATAATACAGTAGATGCGATTCATATGATGGAAGACTGATGAAGGCAGCGATTTTTGATGTAGATGGAACGCTGCTGGATTCTATGTCTGTGTGGGAGGATATTGGAGAACGTTATCTTGCGAGTCAGAATATCACAGCGGAGAAAAATCTCCGGGCTGCTCTGCACACCATGAGTCTGGAGCAGGGAGCCGCCTGGATGAAAGAAAAATATCAGTTGGATAAGTCCATTTCACAGATTATAGAAGAGGTTCTGAAAATTGTAAGTGATTTTTACCGGTTTGAAGCACCGTTGAAACCAGGAGTGAAGAAAACTCTGGAATGGTTTAAAGAGAGAAATATACAGATGACAGTTGCAACATCTGGAAACCGGGAACTGACAGAAGCAGCACTTGCGAGAAACGGGATTCTGGATTATTTTGAGCAGATTTACACCTGTACAGAAACAGGTGCAGGAAAAGATGAACCGTTGATCTACCTGAAGGCAGCAGAATCTATGCAGGCAGAACCGAATGAGACACTTGTATTTGAGGATGCGCTTCACGCAGCGGAAACTGCAAAAAAAGCAGGATTTGTGGTTGTTGGTGTCTATGATGAAGAAAACAGGAAGAATATTTCCAAAATGAAAGAAGTCTGCGACTGTTACTGTGACAGGATGGATACGGTGATTGAGAATATATGTTTGACAATATAAAGAAGAGGTTTCGTTAAACTTTGGGGTAACGAAACCTCTTCTTTTTAGTAAGTTATCGGTAAATTAGTATCAATGTGTCATTGGCAGATTATTATTAATTTCTTTGATCATAAGAATCTGGTGAAGATCAATGATTCCGTTATGGAAAGTAGCTGCACATACGGACAGGTAAAGATCCCACACAGGACTATGATATATCTTGAAAGGGAGTTAGCGCCAATGGAAGAATTGTACAAAGACAGAGAAAAAAGTGGTGGAATCTTGTGAAAGGTTGATTATAAAAAAATGGAAGTTTTTGTATAAAAGTCGTCGTATTAATTGAAATGAACTCTTCAATATACTATAATTGTAATATAAAATTCAAATGTATTCTGAAGAGTATATTTTAAAAGGAAGGGAGGAAACTTCGAACAAAATTTCTAAGGAGGAATAAACAATGAAGAGGAAAAGATTTACAGCACTGAAGGTTACACTCACAGCGATGATGCTGACGGCAGCACTTACATTTGGAGCAGGAAGTGCTTATGCGGCTGACCTGTCACAGGAGGGTGGAAGTGAGCCGACAGTTACAATAACACCTTCACCGGAGGTAACACCGGAACTGCCATTACCGACATCAACACCGAAACCAACACCAGTGCCTAAAAATGGACTGTTGAAGGAAGGGAAAGTATATCGCTATTACGTAAATAATAAACCAGTTAGAAATAAATGGAAAAAGATCAATGGTAAATACTACTGGTTTAAATCCAATGGAGTTGCAGCTCATGATGGACATTACAAGATTAAAGGAGTTTTTTATCTGTTTAATAAGAATGCACAGAGGATAATTCCGGGTAAGAAATCAATTGTAAAGGTTAATGGTGTAAAGTATTTTGTTGATGCCAAGGGAAGACCTGTTACAGGATGGAATGAGTTTAATGGTAGAATGTACTATGTGCATAAGAACGGTAAATGTGCAACAAATGAAACTATAGGTGGAATAAGATTTAATAAGAACGGATATGCTTCAAATCTGACACAGGCGAGATGCAAGCTTGCGGCAAGGAACTTTATTGCACGTCACAGTAATGCCAATGCAAGTAATTATGAAAAATTCCGTTCCTGCTTTTATTATATTATGGCCTATACAAACTTTGTAGGATACATGGATCCTACACCTCAGGAGTTTAAGACAAAAGATTGGGTTTATAAATATTCCCTTCAGATGTTCCAGAACGGTCTTACAGGAAACTGTTATGGAATTGCCAGCAGTGTGGCTGCAATCGCGAAGGAACTGGGATATGAACCCTATGTTATTACAATTCCGGATGGACACAGCTTTGTTATGATTAACGGGCTCTATTATGATAATATGTACGGAACGTTGTTTGGCGCAGCTACACGTCCTGCATATACAATAGAACATAAAATTAAATTTTAAGAAAAGGAGTATGGAGAATGAAGAAAACAAAGAGATTCCTTGCAGTTGTACTTTGTATGCTTCTTATGCTGACACCGTTGGCTGTTGTAGCAGAAACAGTGACAGTACAGGCAGCAGAGTCGCAGACGGTTAAGGTAAAACTGGACAAAAAGACAGGAAAGAGATATGGATATGATGAGAATAACCAGAAAGTCACTCAGCAGTGGGGAGTAACAGCAAAGGGTTTCCGTTATTATTTCGGAAAAAACGGAGCTGCTTATCAGGCTGATCAGGATATGGTTGGTAAGTATGGTATTCTGATGAAGAAGATTAATGGTAAGTACTATGGGTTTGATGTAAGTGGTCACACAGTAAAGGGAATACGTGTAGGAAGTGTCAGCATGTATGAGATTCCGAAGCTGTATTACTTTAATCCAAAAACAGGAGCTGTAGATAAAAAGAAGACGTCTTTATACAGAAAATATGCGGCAACATCTACTCTGGCAAAACAGAACAATGCGTCAAATATTAAGAAGGTTCTGGGAAAATATAAAAAGTGTACAATAAGTAAAGGCAATACCTGTATGCTTGATGGAAACGGCAAGGATGTCACCTACACATACGATTATGTACAGTTAAATGTTGTGCGTCCTACAGGAAAAGGAAGCAGCGCAGAAGTTGTTGCGAGTATCACGGTAAGACGATAATTATCCAGGTTAATCGGTTGCTTCGGCTGTGAAAAATTATAAAGCAGCTGAAGCAATTTGCAGATAGTAAGTTAACAAAAAAGAAAGGAACAGAGTTATGAACAGGAAAAAAATCACAGCATTATTACTTAGCTCAGTAATGGCATTTACACCTGCCATGCCGGCTATGGCAGAACAGTCAACGATCATTGATTATGTGGATGGAACAACTGATAGTACAGTTGAGACACCAGATGTAACTCCGACACCACTTCCGGAGAAGAAGGAAGGATGGGAAACTGTTGATGGAGTTAAATATTATTATGTAAATGGTGAGAAAATTACAAACAAGGTAGAGAAGATCGGTAAATATACGTATTGTTTTGATAAAACCGGAAAACTTGTGACTAATAAACCGTATTATAAGGTTAATGCAAAGACTTATTATAAGATTAAAAAGAATGGACAGGCAACAAAGCTGTCAGCAGTAGAAACTATGGCTGCAGTCCGACTTCAGAAGTGTAAAGGAAATCTGAAGAAGGCATTCAACTGGTCTGTTTCTCTGCAGTATGCAGGCAATGTAAAGGTTTCTAAAAAAACACCTACAGAATATGGTTTATATGGATTTAAAACAGGCAGTGGCGATTGTTATGTAATGGCAGCTACTTTCTACTGGATGGCTAAAGTCGCAGGATATGATGCTCATTATGTAAAAGGATATTTCCAGAAATCCGGTGGTAAGAGGGGAGCACATGCGTGGGTTGAAATCGATCAGAAGGTGAAGGGTAAAAAGAAAACTTATGTGTATGATCCGAATTTCCAGAAGGAATACAAACTGAATGGTTATAAACTTACATATGGTGCGAAACGTACTCTGAAATATGTAAATTATAAGAGAGTTAACTAAGCATTGAAATGTTTTTGACTTTGGTTACGAGCAAGTAACGAAGTGAATGATTTTATCTGTTTAACAGTAAGGCAAAAAAAGAACTATAAAGAATGAACAGAAAGGATTTAAAGACAATGAAGAAAAAAGTTGTAACAGCATTTATGATGGCAGCACTTGGAAGCAGTCTTGTATTCAGTCAGGCAGCGATGGCAGCAGATACTACAGCAAAAACAGAAACTTCAGAAGATGCGGATAAGGATGCCACAGAATCTGAAGATAAAGATGTAGCAGAAGATGCAGATAAAGCTGATGAAGAGAAAGAAGATTTAAGGACAATTGGTGAGAAACCGGAAGAGGACACAGAGGGTGTTTTTTCTGTAAAATTGAAAAATCTTACAGGTAAAGTTATCACAGGTGTTACTGTTAAGAATGAAAAAGACGAAGAATATCCGGATAATTTCCTGAAAGAAGAAGATAAGTTCGAAGCAGATGAGGAAAGAGTTCTCTGGTTTGATCCGAGTGCTAAAGATAAAGCAGATGAGGAAAACAAGGATTCTTCAAATGATACAAAAGAGACCACAGATACTGAAGAAACAAAAACAGAAGATGCCAAAACAGATGAAAAAGCAGAAGGCGAAGATAAGGATGATGCTGAGAAGGAAATCCCGAAATATAATATTCAGTTAACTTTCGAGGATGGAACAACTGCTGAGATCCACACTTTCCCATTTGGCGATACAGAGGGAGCAGAACTTCATCTGGAAGGTGAAGTAGCATATCTGGTATTTGACAGTATCAGCCAGAAGAAAGAATATAATACTCTGGAAACAGAGAAAGCATTAGCTCCGAAGCCAACTGAGGCAGCTACACAGGCAGCTTCTGAAACAACTCAGAGTTATGATAACAGTAGTGACTATGATTACAGCAATGATTATGATTACAGCAATGACTATGATTACAGTAATGATTATGATTATGGTAATGATGATTCCGGTGATTATGATGGTTCTGATGATGGTGGTTCTGATGACGGTGGAGACGGATGTCTGGATGATGGGTTATTAAATTAATCAGATTCAGCAGTTGTAAAAGGAAAATGCATTAAAAAGTATAATAAAACAGGGCACTGCATTATCTGAGGGAATAACATAGTGCAGTGCCCTTATTATAAGTACAACTGAAGAATTGTACATATTTAGGGAGAAAGATCATGTCATTAGTTTCAAACTTGTTTTTACTGTTTGTGGCGGTGAGTGTGCTTGTTTATTATATTGTGCCGCACAAATTTCAGTGGCTGGTTTTGTTATGTTTCAGCTATATATATTATCTGGCAGGTGGCGTCCGTTACGTGGGCTTTATCCTGTTTTCCACATTGGTTACCTGGGGGATTGCACTTGCAGTTGAAAAGGCAGAGGCAGGTGGAAGTCACAAAAGTGCAAGAAATTTTCTGGTGCTTGGATTAATATTGAATTTTGGTATGCTTGGAGTGATAAAGTATACAAATTTTATGATTGAGAACCTTAATGCTTTGTTTCATATGAATTTAAGAGGAATGGGAATCCTGCTTCCATTGGGAATATCGTTTTACACTTTCCAATCTTCCGGATATCTTCTGGATGTGTACTGGAAGAGATGTGATGCGGAGAGGAATCCTGTAAAATATGCATTGTTTGTTTCTTTCTTTCCACAGATTCTGCAGGGACCAATCGGAAGATACAGTCGTTTGGCACATCAGCTTTATGAACCTCATAAATTCGAAGGTAAGAATATTACCAGAGGCTTTGAGCGCATTCTCTGGGGATTTTTTAAGAAGATGATCCTGGCGGACTGGGCAGCAGTGTTTGTAGATGCGATTTTCGACAATCCGGATCAGTACAGCGGACTGGCAATCTTTGGTGTATTATTTTACACAGTTCAGCTATATGCAGATTTTTCCGGTGGTATGGATGTGGTAATTGGTATTGCGTCTATGTTTGGAATTGAGCTGGATGAGAACTTCAAGCGTCCGTTCTTCTCCATTTCCATTACAGATTTCTGGCACCGCTGGCACATTACTCTTGGTACCTGGATGAAGGATTATGTGTTCTATCCTGTGACATTATCCAAGTGGATGGGAAAATTTGGCAAATGGGGCAAGAAGGTATTTGGCAAAAAGACCGGACGTACATTACCAATCTGTCTGGCGAATCTGATCGTATTCTTCGTTGTTGGTGTATGGCATGGTGCTGCCTGGAAGTACATTGTATACGGTATGTACAATGGTATTATTATTGCTTTCAGCGGACTTATGGCAGAGCATTACAGAAACTGGAAAAAGAAATTCAACATCACTGGAAAAGAGAACTGGTATCATGTATTTATGATCATCCGTACTTTTATCCTTGTAAATATCAGCTGGTTTTTTGACAGAGCGGACACAGTAGGACAGGCTTTTCATATGATGAAGCTTTCTGTCACAAAGTTTGCACCGTCACAGTTACTGCTGATCCCGGCCGGTAAAGAAGGAACTGCTTTTACCCCTTATGCGCTGGCAATCCTGGCAGCAGGCTGCATCATTCTGTTTATTGTAAGTGTCCTTCAGGAACGTGGCATGAAGATAAGAGAATCACTTGCAGGACTGAGTCTGCCAATTACTGTAGCAATTTATTTTTGTCTGCTGGCATCCATCGGATTCTTTGGATCAACAGCAGTAGCGAGAGGATTTATTTATGCACAATTTTAAGAAAGTTTTAAAAACGTTCCTGGTATTGGTCGTGTGTGTGGCTCTTTTGGCAGCACTTGACCTGGCACTTTATCCATGTACATTTATGAGAAATGATGTGCATGCAGTTGTGACACAGCAGTTTGATGACATTATCGTGGGAACTTCCCATGGAAAGATGGATATTGATCCGGAGGTGATGCAGGAAGTTACCGGACGCAGTGGACATAATCTTTGCGTTGGCGGCGAGTATGGAATCGATGCGTATTATCTGACTAAACTGATCAAAGAGAAACAGAATCCGAAGAGAATTATCTATGAGGTTGACCCGGGATATTTTGTATCTGAAAAGGAAGAAGGAAATAACTACCTGCTTTTTTATCATGAGTTTCCATTTTCAAAAGCAAAGGTAGAATATTTCTGGAATTCTATTGCGAAATGTAATTTCCGTACTGTGCTTTTCCCATGGTATGAATATTCTCTCAGCTATGAATTGCCGAAAGTCAAAGATACATTTACTCAGAAAGTAACGGGTGATTATGACGTATCTCATCTGAAGAGTGATTCTCAGGAATATCATGAAAGTGGATTTATTGAGAGATATCCGGTGGATGTGACAAAGCTTAAGAAATCAGAACCTAAGCTCTATGAAGAGGGTAAGGTAAACGAAGAGAACATGGAATATCTGAAGAAGCTGATCACATTCTGCAAGGAAAATGATATAGAGTTTGTTGCAGTAACTACGCCAATTCCAATAAATACTCTGAAGGATTACAGTGACAGTTATAATGCAGCATGGAAATATTTCGGGCAGTTCTTTGAAGAGCAGAGTGTAGAGTATCTTAATTTTAATACACAGTATTTTAAGGCATTTACACATGACCTGAAAGCATATACAGATTATGACGGACATATGAATGGAGATGCCGCAAAAGAATATTCTGAAGTGCTGGCACAGGTGTTGGAGAGTGCCGGACAGAGGAAGTAATTTCAAGGCTGCAAAAAGACAGTAATAAATCAATATAAAAACCTTGTGAAGTACAGAGGGGAGGAATTACATATGAAGACAAGTATTCTGGAATATCTTGAAGAATCCGCACGGAAATATCCGGATAAGACAGCTTTTGCAGATGAACATACATCCTGCACATTTAAAGAACTGGAGCAGACTGCACGCAGAACAGGAACTGCACTTGCGAAACATTTCACATCGAGAAATCCGGTGCCTGTATTTATGGAGAAGAGCGTAGAAACCATCGGGGTTTTCATGGGCGCTGTTTATGCAGGATGCTTTTATGTACTGATGGATACAAAACAGCCGGCGAGCAGACTTCAGCAGATCCTTGGAATTCTGGACAGTGATGTGATCGTTACATCTGAGAAATATCTGAAGGATTTGGAGAAGCTGGAGTTCAAAGGAAAGGTTCTGATGGCTCCGGATCTTGCAGCTGAGCAGGAGAATGAAGCTGTGCTGAATGAGATCAGAGAACAGGCATTGGATGTGGATCCGCTGTATGGAATTTTTACTTCCGGGTCAACAGGAGTTCCCAAGGGAGTTGTGGTAGGTCATCGTTCAGTGCTTGATTTTATTGATTGTTTTACAGAGCTTTTTGATATTACAGATAAAGATGTGATGGGAAATCAGGCACCCTGGGATTTTGATGTATCTGTTAAAGATATTTATTCCGGACTGAAGACAGGAGCAACTGTCCAGATTATTCCGAAGCAGCTATTCTCTTTCCCGATGAAGTTGATTGACTATCTGATCGAGAGGGAAGTGACCACGCTGGTGTGGGCGGTATCTGCGCTGTGTATTATCTCAACTTTGAACGGATTTGAATATAAAGTTCCGGATAAGATTAAGAAGATTCTTTTCTCAGGAGAGGCTATGCCTGTGAAACATCTGAATATCTGGAGAAAATATCTGCCGGATGTTATGTATGTAAATATTTATGGACCAACTGAGATCACATGTAATTGTACGTATTATATTGTAGACAGGGAGTTCCAGCCTGGAGATGTACTTCCTATGGGCAAGGCATTTCCAAATGAAAAAGTATTCCTTCTGGATGAAGAAGACAAGCTGATCACAGAGAAAAATAAAAATGGTGAACTCTGCGTAACAGGAAGTGCACTTGCACTGGGATATTACAAAAACAGAGAACAGACTGCGAAGGCCTTTGTTCAGAATCCACTGAATGACAGATATCTGGAGCCAATGTACAGAACCGGTGATCTTGCTTATTATAATGAACGTGGTGAGTTGTGCTTTGCAACACGTAAGGATTTCCAGATTAAGCATATGGGACATCGTATTGAGCTTGGAGAAATCGAGGCTGCTATGGATAAGGTTCCGGAGATTGTGAGAAGCTGCTGTATTTTTGATACAGTTAAGAGCAAGATCGTAGCTTTTTATGAAGGAGATATCGAGAGAAGACCGCTGGCAAAAGCGTTGGGGCAGTATGTACCTGCTTTTATGGTTCCGAATGTATTCCGCCAGGTGGAGAGCATGCCTCTTACAAAGAATGGAAAGATTGACAGAAAAGCTCTTACAGCTATGTATCAGGAGGAAAAGAAATGAGTTCCTATGGATTTATAAAAGAACTGATCGAGAAAGAACATACTCCAACTCCAGCTTATGTTTTTGACCTGGATAAGATGAAGGAATTTGTAAAAAAAGTGCAGAGCTGTCTTGGAGAGAGCGCACAGTTATGTTATGCTATGAAAGCAAACCCTTTTCTTACAGGACCCATGATGGATGTAGTTCCGACATTTGAAGTGTGCTCACCGGGTGAATTTCGAATTTGTGAACGTGTTGGTGTGCCGATGGAGAGAATTGTTCTTTCGGGTGTGTATAAGAACCCTGAAGATATGGAATATGTACTTTCTACATATGGCGGAAAGGGCGTATATACTGTAGAGTCTTTGCAGCATTTACAGATTCTGAATGATACTGCAGTGAGACTTGGCATGAAGATTACGGTGCTGATCCGCGTGACAAGCGGAAATCAGTTTGGCGTAGATGAAGCAGATATCAGGAAAATCATTTCTGACAGAACAGATTATCCGGGGGTTGAGATAGATGGACTTCAGTTCTATTCCGGAACTCAGAAGAAAGATCTCAGTCAGATGAAAACAGAGCTGGAGCATCTGGATGAATTTATCGGGGAGCTGAAATCTGAGAGTGGATTTGAAGCACAGGTGCTTGAGTATGGTCCGGGATTTTTTGTCCCATATTTTAAGAAGGATAAGAGCGAGGACGTGGAGAATATTCTGAGTGAGTTCAGAGCACTTCTGGAAAGTCTTAATTTCAAGGGTAAGGTTGTTCTTGAGATGGGAAGATTTCTGGCAGCAGCCTGTGGATATTATGTGACATCAATCGTGGATATGAAGGTGAATAAAGAACAGCCGTATGTGATCATGGACGGTGGTATCAATCATCTGAATTATTATGGACAGGCGATGGCAATGAAACAGCCGTACTGTACACAGTTTGATACAGAAGGAAATGAGAAGACAGGGGGAGAAGAAGAATCCTGGAATCTTTGCGGTGCACTCTGCACGGTCAGCGATGTGGTCGTAAAGCGATTTCCACTTCACAAACCGCAGCTTCATGATATACTGGTATTTGAACGGGTAGGTGCTTATTCCGTTACAGAAGGAATCTATTTATTCCTAAGCCGTCCTCTTCCGAGAATCTATTTCTGGACAGAGGGAGAGGGACTGCGCATGGTGCGGGATGGTGTACATACAGATCTTTTAAATTCAGAGAAATAAAAGACCATGGCAATACCGAAAAATAATGGAATTGCTGAAAAAACAAAAAATAAGGAGATATGAAAAAATGGAAGAATTAATTGAATTACTGGAAGAGATCCAGCCGGATGCAGATTTTGAAAACTGTGATACTTTGATTGACGATGGAATTCTTGATTCCTTTGCAATCCTGTCTATTGTAAGTGAACTGCAGGATACTTATGACATTACTATCACTCCGGCAGATATTATCCCGGAGAATTTTAACTCTGCAAAAGCACTGTGGGATATGGTGTGCAGACTGAAAGGTTGATTTATACAAAGCAGACAACTGGAATTATAATCCGGTTGTCTGCTTTTCAGTTGAGAGATCAGAAATATTATGTCATGGAAAATGAAGTGAATAGTAATAATATGGTATATAATTGACAAAGTGATATGAGGTCGTGAAAAAACATGAAGAAGATAAAAATATTATTAGGTATAGCGATGGTTGTCAGTGTATTAACAATTCCTGTACATGGCGCTGAGGGAGATACAGCAATACCAGTCATATCAGAGATTCCTCAAATAACACCAGTGGAAACGCCAGTGCGAGAATTGCATGTGGAAGGAAATAAAATATTTTATTACTATAAAGGGAAAATGGTAAGAAATAAATGGAAACGATATGAGGGATATAAATATTATTTTGGTGAAGATGGATATGCATGTATAGGTGGCAGTAAGATTGGAAATAAAGCATATGTTTTTGATGAGAATGGACATCTTTTGGAAAATCAGAAGGGAAAGATGCGGACTGTTCTGAATAAAAAGTATTGTATCGCTTCAGATAATGGTCAACCGAAAACAGGATATTTTATTTATCATAATGATTTATATTATGCGGATTCTAAAGGAAGATGTTATCAGAATCGTACACGGGAAGATGGACAGTTATATTTTACATCAAGTGGAAAAGCGCGAAAGGATACAAATGCATTGTTGAAGATGCGGGTAATGAATTTGGTTTCCAGACTTACAACTTCTGAAATGAGTAAAAATCAGAAATTACATGTCTGTTGGGAATACATTGTAGATGACGCCGGTTTTCAGTATGGTGGATCAGATCCTGATTTAAAAAAAGCAGGATGGTGCAGAAAGACAGCTTTGTCGATGCTTAATACCAAAGTTGGAAATTGCTATGGATTTGCCAGCACATTGGCAGCATTTGCAAAAGAACTGGGATATAAAAAGATAGAATTAATTGATGGCAGAACACCGGGAACCAGAGATCATGCGCCGGATGGATTTACGGGGCATTGTTGGGTAAGGATTGATAATAGATATTATGATCCGGAAGCTGACTGGGCTGGCTGGATGACGGGGGTGTATGGATATAACTCATATCCGATTAGACATTATGTTAAAAAGATATATAATTTCATGAGATAGAGGGGAAGAAGAGCTAAGCCCCGCAAGATCAGCTAAAAGCATTTACCGATCTTGCGGGGCTTAGATTTTCTAAAGATCCTGCAAATGTCGCTCGATAGGAATTATTGGGCTTTGCTGGCAATTGGCTGTGACTGGGCGGCTGAGGGATGGAATCCAGGTGTCAGATGGGATGAATGTCTGATGTGGACTGGGTGGATCCTGGAGTGTGTTTGAAACACACTCTAAGGTGGAAATAAAAAAGTTTGTCAAATTATGAAATTAACTGTTGACAGGGTGAACTTTCAGTGTTATATTAGTTGAGCTGTCGGAAATAATTGTTTCTTAGAAAGAGACAATTTAAAGTGATTTCTGAAAGAAAAAAGAAATTAAAAAAAGTGCTTGACAACTTAAAACAAATATGTTAAAGTAATCAAGTCGCTTGAACAGAGCCGACAATCACAGATCAGAAGAACAGTTCCGAAATCC